>CAZWWZ010000020.1:1529-9963 GCA_964637795.1 uncultured Candidatus Saccharibacteria bacterium
GCCATTGTTTTGATCGTGGTCGACGTTTTTTACGTTTGGCATTTTGTTTTTTCGAAGGCGCCGAATCCGCCGCTTACGACCGGCGAAGTGAGCATCGGAGAGAACGTATTTACCGTGGAAATGGCGACGACAAGCATCGAGGAAGCGCGTGGCCTTTCATTCCGCAAGAGTTTGGCGGACGGAACCGGCATGCTTTTCACATTCGATCCCGGTGTCCAGCAATTTTGGATGAAAGATATGAATTTTCCGATCGATATCATCTGGGTCGCGAGTGGCAAGGTGGCGGGGTTCGTCGAGAAGGCACAGCCGGAGCCGGGCGTTTCGCTCCTGAATTTGCAGAGATATAATTCGCCCGATGGAGTTGATAAGGTTTTGGAAGTGAATGCCGGTATAGTGGTAAAAGATAGTATTAAAGTTGGCGATACGGTCAATTTTGGTCCGAACACTTTATAGAATCTATCTCCAAATATCCGTGCGAGTATTTTGGAGACAGGTTCTAGGCGAACCGAGATGAAAAATCCTTTAGATTTTTTTACTCTCAGCAAAGCGAAGAAAAGATAACTTTGCCATAGTGGAGTTGTCTTTGATGAGTAAAATGAGAAAATTTTCTTTTAGAAAATTTTAATCATTGGTTTCTTAGAATGGACTGATGATCAAAAATAAAATAGCGGCGGTATTTTTCGTACTTTTTGTAGTGGGAATTTCAATTGTGCGAGCGAAGGCTGATGATATCATCAACCAGCCGATCTTTTCGGGGTCTCAGTCGGAAAATTATGGTTCTTTTGCGGCGACGATCGGCATTGCGAGCGGAACGATCAGCGAGTTTGGCACAACCACGGCGGCGGTTGGGGATGCCATGAGAGAATACCTTGGCTGGGAATGTGGTCCCGGTTTCGAAAATTATGGCATTCCTTGGTGGTGTAACCATTATATTCAGCTTTCGGTCGCAACAACGACGATGCTCGGCACGAGCACGAGAGCCTATGTCTTTCAGAATCCACATCAAACGGTCGATGGCGATGTTCAGCTTTTCTATGTCGATTTCTATGGAGGATCGCCTGACTTCATGGGTTTCGGGACGTCCGCGAATACGACGCCGAATTTGTCATGGACATGGACCTGCGGCCCGTATTGCAGAGGCGGGGGAACGCTTGGCGGCACGTCGAATGATTTTGTCCCATATTTCGAAATGGGACCGCAGGCCGACCCTCCTGGTATTCTATCTTTGACGCAGTCGATCCCCGGTGGCGGTGCTGTTCAGGAAGGGGGGACGGTTCCGGGAAATTCCGTTTCATTCAGTGCGGTGCTCACATCGGAAGTGGGTGATCCGCTTGTTTTGCAGGTCGAGGTCGAAGCAATAGGAACTCCGTTTACTGGTTTTCCGACGGTTTCGAGTACGGCGGAAGTTTCAGGGGGTGCGACGTCCGTTGTCGTTAAAGATTTGACTGATGGTGGTTACCATTGGGCTGCTCGTACGGTTGATGCGAGCACCTCGGAATCATCGCCGTGGACCTATTTTTCGCCGGAAGGCACAGCTGCCGATTTTACGGTACAGACCCCGAAAGAACCTGTCGTTTTCATACCGGGCATCGTCGGTTCACGTCTTTCGCGGGCAGCAAACGGAAAGGAAGTTTGGCCGGATGTGGCCAGTATGCTTATGTCGCCAAGCGATGATTATTTGGATGATCTTGCGCTCGCGCCGGACGGTTCGCAGGTCTCTGGCAGGGAAATGGCAGCCTCATCGGTCATTGATAAAGAATCCGTCCTTGGAATTTCCGCTTCGTTCTATGGAAATATACTCCAGGCGTTGGTTGCCGATGGTTATAGCTCTGGCACGACGCTTTTTGCCTTTCCTTACGATTGGCGGCTCGATATCAAACATGCCGCCGCAGCACTTGCGGATACCATTGCTGCTGCCCGTGCGGCGTCACCTGATGGAAAAATATCGATCGTCGCGCATAGTATGGGAGGCTTGATCGCAAAAGAATATCTTGGGGGACTGACGGACGTATCATTCGTCGATAAATTGGTGCTTCTTGGGGCGCCCCAGCTCGGATCACCCTCGGCATTCAAGTATCTGAACTATGGCGACAATCTTGGCTTTCAGATACCGATCGTGAATTTGGATATTCTGAACCATGGCGAGGTGAAGAAGATAGCACAGAACATGCCGTCGATCTATGACTTGCTTCCATCACGGATGTATGTTCAGGATAATGGCGGTTATGTGCAGGATTTCAGAAACGGCAGCAGCGCGGTGCTCGGTTTTGATGCGATGGATCAATTAATGCTTGCGAATCCCGCGGATCATCGGAACGCAGGCCTGCTTGCTGCCGCTGATGTTTTGCATGGAGCTCTTGATGCTGCACCGGTGAATGCTCCAAGCATTTATAATATTGCGGGGTGCGCAGAGCCGACCGTTTCTGGCTACCGTATTTACGATAATGGTGTCGTTGATATAACGCGTACCGACGGCGATGGCGTGGTTCCGCTCGTGAGCGCTATGGATCGTTCAAACGGCGCGAAAAATTATTTCATCTCCGGCGGTGCGACCGGTATCTCACATGTCGATTTAGTAAGCGATACCCGGGCGATATCGCTTATCATGGCAATTCTCGATGGCAAGGTTTCATCTTTTGCATTGCCCGATGGTTTTTCGACATCGCTTGATTCTTGTTTTTCCTCGACTCCGCTCGGAGCGAGCGGCGGCGATTCCGTTGAATTCAGCGCGCATGGTGCCGCCGGTTTGACGGTCAAAGACAATGCAGGTTCTTTTACGGGACTTAACGTATCCGGCACGATCAATCTTGGCATTCCGGACAGCACATATGAAGCGATCGGCGATAATTATTTCATAACGGTTCCTGCGGGTGGTGATTATCAAGTTATAACGGAAAGTTCATCATCGGATGCCTTGGTTGTAAAGGCAACGGGATATAACGGCGGTTCCGTGACGCAAACCGCGACCTATGTTGCATCATCTACGGTTTCGGAGGGACAGGAAAATAATGTCGGTACTACGACCGCAACGCTCGATTTTTCCGGCTTTGATTCTTCCGAGAATATGGACGTGACGCAAAGCGGAACTGCAAGCTCGTCTAGTGATGATACCGGGAATTCTTCCACGACATTATTCATTGCACCGATCGTTGCGTCGTCATCGAGTGATGTTACGCCGCCGACGATAACGGTTGCAGGGATATCCGATCCGGTCTTGATGGGGAGCACGTCCACGATCTCCTTTTCTGCGAGCGATGCGGATTCCGGCATTGCCTTGCTTTCTGCCAGCCTGAACGGCGTGCCGGTTGCGAGCGGAGACGTTATAACCTTCGACCGGATAGGGAGTAACGTATTTCGCATTGAAGCAATAGATAATGCAGGGAATCCCGCCGTTAAAGAGATCGATTTTACGGTTTCCGTGCCGGAAAGTGCATCGAGTACGGTTGGATTTTCGCCGAAGGAAACATCCTTTTCTCCGGTCGCGGATACCTATATAGATGCCAATGCTCCCGATATAAATCATGGCGCCGACCAGCTCCTCCGTCTTCGCGCGCGCGGGAAGAACAGAGCGCTGATCAGGTTCGATCAATCGTCAATCAAGAATGCCATCGGCTCCAGCACGATCGTTTCGGCAAGGCTCGCGTTCCCGGTTGTAAAGAATTGGAAAAATTGGACAATGCCGGGATTGCTCGCGCTCCATCGCGTGACGGCAGCATGGACGGAAGTTGGCGCGACATGGAATACTGAAAATTCCACCGGCGGTACGCCGTGGATCGCAGCGCCAAGCGCAACAACGACGATCTCGAACGATGTGACAAGCACGTTATCATTCGATGTAACGAATGATGTTGCGGCATTCTTGAACGGCACGGAAAATGATGGCTGGATACTGCAAAAGGCAGACGAATGCTCGCCGGGCGTCATTGATTTCGGCTCGCGGGAATCGAATTCTTCGCCAACGCTCACGATAACTTACGAATAAAACAAAATTATAAAAAACAATTGTCATTCCCGTGAAGCTTGTCCCCGCGCAGGCGGAGACGGGAACGACAAGGAATGATATGATGAAAAAGAAAATGAAAGGCCATATTCTCTTCTTTCTTTTTGGGATTGTGCTTGGCGCGGCGATTTTCTGGTTGCCGACGCTCTTTTGGAGTGGAAATGGTTTTGCCCTGCCGGTGCTTTTTTTGTTCGGACCATGGTATCTGATGGCGATTCCGTACCTTGCGATCTTTGCGCTGATCTTCGGTCTTTTCATATTGATCTATCGGTTTTGCAAAAAACGGTTTCCGATCACGTACGAGGATGGCGCGTGGATCTTGCTGGGCCTGTATCTCTCGCTGACGTTTTTGTTCCATTTTATCGGTATAACCATAAAAGGAGGGAATCTCACGATATGACGAAAGAGGTCCGGATCATTTATGAAAATAAGGATATTATCGTGGTTAACAAACCGGCGGGTCTTATGGTCCATGGTGTTGCGGGAAAAGTTTCAGTTGAACCAGCGCTTACGGATATCCTGCTCAAGAAATATCCGGAAATAAGGAAAGTGGGGGACGATCCGACATTACGCCCCGGCATCGTTCATCGGCTCGACAAAGATACGTCCGGCGTGATGATCATTGCGCGGAATCAAAGTTCATTCGAATATCTGAAATCGCTGTTCAAGGGGCGCGATATCAAGAAAACATATTTCGCCATCGTTTCCGGCATTCCGAAAGAATCGCACGGGATCATCGATAAACCTATCGGTATTCAGACTGGCACAATGAAGCGGAGCGTCCGGTCGGAAAAAATGGCAAAACCGGCCGTGACGGAATATGAAATTTTTAAGACCGCGCGCGCGGAAGATGGCTTCGGCAAAGAAAGTCCGTTTGCCTTGCTTGCGGTGCGTCCGTTGACCGGCCGCACGCATCAGATACGCGTACACCTTACGAGTATCGGTCATCCGATCGTCGGTGACCCGATCTATGGCCCCAAAAAACAGCCGCTGTGGGCGAGCCGCCTCATGCTACATGCGGCATCCATCGAATTCTCTGACCGTTCAGGTGGTCATATGCGTTTCGACGCCGAAGTTCCCGAAGAGTTCGAAAGGATATTCAGTGCGGAAACTGGAAATTTGCCATGAGGTGCAATGATATGACAAGAGAGAGGGCGGTGCTTCAAAATCCGGCATTTCCCTGTCCATGGGAAATCTTGAATCGTCAGTTTTTATTGTCCATTAGATTTTATTCTTTTGATGGCTCGATCCATCCGGGGCAGGTTCTTCTGGATTTTTGTCTGTGCGGCGATATCGAAGAATTGTTCAAATTGATCTTGAGAGAAAAATTTCCCGTGCAGTCGGCCATTCCTATCGCGCATTCCATGTTCCACTGGGACGACGAACTTTCAATGGAGGCCAATAATACGTCGGCATTCAATTATCGGTATATTTCGGGGACATCGAAGCTATCCAATCATGCATTGGGAAGGGCGATCGACATCAATCCGCTTCAGAACCCGTTCATTAAAGACGGTATCACTCAGCCGAAAGATGCGGCGTATGATGCGGAAAAGCCGGGGACGATCACGGCAGATTCCTTTATTGTTGAATTTTTGAAAGACAAAGGATGGCTCTGGGGCGGAGATTGGGGCGACAGAAAAGATTATCAGCACTTCGAGAAGCCATAAAAACGCGACTTTTTCTTTCGCTGTTTTTTTGTTACTATCAGAAATATAAAGATGGATTCCCGTCTGCATGGGAATGACAAGAAAATGCTGCAATCAAAACTTTTTACGAAGATAGAACGAAATACACCAAAGGACGAACCGTCGTTGAATGCCCAGCTTTTGACGCGCGGTGGATTCATCTATAAGAACTCGGCCGGCATCTATTCGTTCCTGCCGCTCGGCTGGCGGGTGATCAAGAAGATCGAGGCAATTGTTCGCGAGGAAATGGACGCGATCGGCGGACAGGAGATACTCATGTCGGCGCTTCATGACAAGCATTATCTGCAGAGGTCCGGTCGGTGGGATGTCGATGTTGTTTTCAAGGTGATCGCGGCGGGCGACAAGGAACCTTCCTATAACGCAAGTTGGACGCATGAGGAGATCATGGCGGAGATCGCATCGAAATACGTGAGCTCATACCGGGACCTTCCGTTCGCGGCATATCAGATCCAGACGAAGTTCCGCAATGAACCGCGCGCGAAATCGGGCATTTTGCGCGGACGGGAATTTTTGATGAAGGACCTTTATAGTTTCCATGCATCCGAGGAAGACCTGTTTCGCTACTATGCGGAAGCAGCGAAGGCATATACCAGAGTATTCGACCGTCTTGGAACGCACGCGGTCTATACGCTCGCGTCCGGCGGCGAATTCACACTGAGCAACACTCATGAGTTCCAGGTGATCCTGCCGATCGGCGAGGATACGATCGTTGTGTGCGATAAATGCGAGTATGCGGAAAATGAGGAGATCACGAAATTGAAGGAAGGTGATCCCTGCCCAAAGTGTGGCGGTACGATGCGCAAGGAAAAATCCGTCGAAGCGGGCAATATCTTTCCGCTCGGCACGAAATATGCCGAAGCGTTCAATCTGCAATTTGTGAACGAGAAAGGGGAAAAGCAGTATGTGGTGATGGGATCCTATGGGATCGGCATTACGCGCATGATGGGTATCCTTGCGGAAAAATATCATGATGAAAAAGGACTGATCTGGCCGGATGCTACGGCGCCGTTCCGCGTGCATCTGCTTTCGCTTGGGGGCGCGGATGGTATGCCGGTCTATGAAAAATTGCAGAAGGCCGGTATTGAGGTTCTCTACGACGATCGTGATCTGAGCGCGGGTCAGAAATTTGCGGAAGCCGACCTCATCGGAATTCCATGGCGGATGGTGGTGAGCCCGAAAGTGGGCGACGGGAAAGTTGAACTCAAGCGCCGCAATGAAGAAAAAGCGGAAGTGATGGAGATCGAAGAGGCGATAACAAAAACAATAAAGTAATCGGTTCTTCTTTTGCCCAGTTCTGAAACGGATACCTCAGACTTGAGGTCGAAGCTGGATTTTTGCTGGAGTTTACCCTATACCCCTAATAAAGGGCGGTGACGGCAGATTTTTTGACTATGGCAAATGTGCGGAGTATCATATCAAGCATAAAACCATGGCATTTTTCGAGGCGCTTTTTAAAGATATCGGCATCGATCTGGGAACGGCGAATTCCCTGATTTATGTGAAGAGTCAGGGGATCATCGTGAACGAGCCGTCGGTTGCGGCGATGAACATGAAGACGAGCAAGATCCTTGCGGTGGGCGATGAGGCGAAAAAGATGCTCGGCCGGACACCGGCACATATCAATGTCGTGCGACCGCTCGTGAACGGCGTGATCTCCGATTTCGAGATGACCGAAGAGATGTTGCGCCATCTTTTGAATCGCGGAAAGACCAATCCGTTCATGTCGTATCGCAGGGCGATCCTTGCCATTCCTGATAATCTGACCGAGGTGGAACGCAAATCGGTCGAGGATGCCGCACTTGGTGCGGGGTGTTCAAAGGTATATCTCGTGGAATCGCCGGTCGCTGCGGCGCTCGGCGCCGGACTTCCGATCACGGTTCCCGAAGCGAACTTGATCGTCGATATCGGCGGCGGTACGACGGACATCGCGGTCATCTCGATGGGCGGCACGGTCGTGTCGCGCACCCTGAAGGTTGCCGGCGATCGTTTTAACGATGACATCATGCGGTTCGTGCGCGATGAATTTCAGCTTGCGATCGGCGAGTCGACAGCCGAGTTCACGAAGATCGCGGTCGGTTCCGCGATCCCGCTTGACGAGAGGCTCGAGATCCCGGTGCGCGGCCGCGATATGGCGACGGGCCTGCCGCGCGAAATTTCCATGAAGAACACGCATGCCCGCGCCGCGCTTTCGAAATCGTTGCGGGCCATTGCGGATGCGGTTCATGAGACGATCGAAGCGACACCGCCGGAGCTTGCTGGCGATGTACTCCGGCACGGTATCGTCCTCTGCGGCGGTGGCGCGCTTCTGCGCGGTATCGGTGACCTCATAGAGCGCGAGACGGGCGTCGAAGTGACCATCGCGCACGATCCGTTGACCTGCGTTATCCGCGGTCTCGGCCAGATGATCGACGACTTCGAGTCGCATCGCGATTTTCTGGACAATCCGCTGAAGCCGCTCTCGATCACGCTATAGTTTTTTGTCATTTTCGAGCTTTGCGAGGGGTCTCGATGGCATTTACCAAAAAGATCCTTTATCCACCCCGAATCCTCGGGACGGGTTCTGTTTGAAAGGATATTCAATTTTCATTAATTCGATGCAATATCATCAATCTTGGTTCCTCGGCATCGTTGCCGCACTTCTCCTGTTCTTTATTGTTTTCATGCCGATGTTCGGTGTCCGCGTGCGGGAACTTTTGGGTCCGCAGGTAGCCACATCGAACAATAG
>CAZWWZ010000021.1:0-9916 GCA_964637795.1 uncultured Candidatus Saccharibacteria bacterium
TAACGGTCTGCGACACGTCCAATACCAATACTTGCGGTACGCTTTCGGTCACGGTTACGGGGTCGTCGTCAACATCGAGCCAGGTAATCGTATTCAGCGTGACAAATCCCACACTTGCGGTCGGACAGAGCCTCAACGTAAATATTTCGGGTTCTGCGCCGAGCTATTTCATTTTTTCGAATGCGAATGCGGGCGTCGCACAGGGAAACATGGCAACCGGCAACACGATTTCACTCTCCGGCGTGAGTGCCGGAACGGATTCGATTTCGATATGCGCTACGGGCGGCGCCGGGTGTCTTCCGCTTTCCGTGACGGTAACGGGTCCCGTGAGCACTCCTGTCGTTGCAACTACTCCTGCGGTCACGCAACCAACTACGTCAACCACGCCGACGGTATCCGTGGGGACATCGGTCGCAAATACTGCGCTTCTCGCCGAGATCCAGACGCTCCAGACCGCGGTGACGCAGGTCTTGACCCAGATCCAATCGATCCAGACGCAGATCAATCAGCTTGAGGCACAGGTGAATGCCGGTAGCGGGAGCGGCATCAGCACGAATGTAAGCGCGAGCACTGCGACAAACGTTTCATCAGGAACGTCAGGTAATTTCACGGAACTTTTAACGGTAGGATCCCAGGATGCGCAGGTGACCGCGCTTCAGAATAAGCTTGCCACGCTTGGATTCTTTTCCGGTTCCATAACCGGTTACTATGGAACGTTGACCCAGGAGGCGGTCATAAAATATCAGACCGCGCACGGCATTTCCGCAACCGGGTCCGTTGGCCCGAGCACCCGCGCTGCGCTGAATGCAGGGGAATAGTCAGATAGAGTTTTGCAATAAGGAAAAATCATCGCCCGTTTTTCGATGCCTAGGAATCCTGTTTTCGATGTTTTTTCTTTTCTCTTTTTTTCCGCTACGTGCACGTGAAAGAGTCCGCGGAATTGAATGAGGGTGAAAAAATGATTATTGATATTGTATATAGCTTGGCTCCGGACTTATCTTGAGCACTTCATCGGGCGTCATGAGATGGCCGGCGGCGACATCGTTTACATAGAATAGTTTGAAGCCGGTGAATTGCACGGGTTGGCTTTGGATGAAGTTTTTATAGGTGCTCAACTTTTCTGCGGGGGTTCCGAAGCCGTCCATATCCATCACGATCTGCACTTCGGGGAGCGGCGTTATGTTTTGAGCATTCGTCACCATGGCCTGCGTGAAGCGATGGACGACGAGGATCTTTGGCGGCAGGTTGTTTTCCCTTACGATGTTCGCAAGATAGTTTGCCGCGTAATTGATGTCGGACGCGTCGAGTGTTCCGACCACGGTTCCCGGTTTCTGTCCGTTGTGCATGGCAAATTCCGGATCCAGTGCAAGATGGACCTGGGGCAATTTAAGATAGGGTTCAAGGAGGGGAAGTTCCGTCTGTACGTTACTGAGCCCGACCTGAAGATCAAGAAATACGACGCCATTGATCTGCGAGGCCATCTGGATGACCTGATTGATCTGATCGTCTGGCATGCGTGAACGGTAGTTGCCGTCGAATCCCGGAGTTCCCTGGGCGGAAACAGCGATATAGTCGAGTGCAGGGATCACGGGCGTCGTCGGGTCCGCCGCCTGCCAATCCTTCACGGTATCCGAGAGCATCTGCAAGACCTGCGCTTGGGGATATTTGCCGAGCACGCCCATTTGGGTTGAATAGAGATTGCCATAGTAGGCGACGATGCGATTGAAGGGGAGAAGCGCTCCTGCATTAGGATAGACGGTCTTAACAGGCCAGCCGACCGGAGTTGTCGAAGTTGTTATGACGGTCGAAGTCGGCGTTGATGCGGTTCCTTTAATGATCTTCGTACTGGTGACCGTGGTGAGGTTCGCTATCTGGAGCAGTTTTGCGTCATATGCCGCAGTATCTAAATGCCCTGCCGTTGAAGCAGTGAGTTTCGATATCGATGTCGTTGTCTGGGTAGCGGGATCCGCGCTCTGAACCAAGATCGCGCGTGGGATTTTAACCAGTGCAACTATGCCAAGAGCACAAAGGAAAACAAGACTTACTATGAATGAGGGTTTATTTTTTTTATCCATCCGTATCAGCATTTTCCACTATTTTCGTTTTTTTTGCCAATAATTATCTTCTCGTTTCAGGCTTTTGTGTAAAAAAAGCCCGCCGTTCGCATTTCGCTACTAAGGCGGGCTTTGTTTGCCTGTGCAGTCAAGTTTGGTTGGATACCGGATCAATCGATGATCATGGCGATGATCGCAAAGTCCGAAAATTCCAGGAGCATCACGAGTTCACTCTCGCTCATGGTCTTCTGCAGGCCGGCGGCATGGACTTGTTTGCGGATCGCCTCCACGTCTTCGGCGGGCAGGCGATTCTCTTTCGCGAGGCCCTTCAGCATGATTTCTGCAGCCTCCACGGATGCGGTTGGCCAGGGGCACTTTCCCTTCCTGAAATGGTGGAAATAACCATGGGCCAGATCCGGGGTACAGTTGCATTTCTCGAACCAGACTTTCTGTCCTTCTGTATTGGGCACGGGGTTCTCCTTTCAAGTGATCGCGAATCTATCGCGATCCAGCTGTTCGCGGCAAGTTTTTTGCGCAAACAACTCTGGACAAAGAGTAATATATAATGTTTTAAGTGTCAAATATCAAAAAGGGCTTATGCGAGCTGTTTTAAATAAGATGGTTCAATCATATATTCCTTACGTTCAAGCGATCTATGCTATGATGCTTATATGTTCGAGAAATTTCGAGAGTCAGAATTTTCAGAGACCGAGCAAGCGCTTATCGTGAAACTACGCGAGAAGGGGCCGGATGATCCTGACGTCCATGGCGCGCTTCTTTCATGGTGTAAAAATGAAGAAGCGAAAGTCGATGAGATCAACACTTCACGTGCAAGCATCGAGTTCAATCTTAAGCGAGCGAAACTTTATCGCGCCGCAGGATATGGTGACGATGCTTTGGAGAACCTTGAATCGGTTCGCGAAGCGGCCCGCAACGAAGGCGCGGAAGATCTCTGTGACGAAGCGGCGGCGATCATGGATGAGATTGATAATGAAAGACCGGAGGGGTAGATCATTGGTGCGATCTTAAGATATATCTCTGGAACTTCTTTATCTTTTGCCGGCAATCGCAGGATTCTTCCGATTTTCATTTGACACCTTTCCGGATTTTGCTACCATAAAATAGCAACCGAACATTTCATCATGAGTGCAGAGATGCCAAGGGATATGGCCCGATGCTCTGCCCGCAACCAGTCGAATCGTCGATCCGGTGCGAAATCCATCCCTTCACGGGAAAGATGTCCAACCAGACAGGACAACCGTGTAAGGGCGGTTGTTTTTGTTCTTTACCAATCCATCAGAGAGGAGTCGTATCGTGTCGTATGAAAAATATATTCTTCCGGGAAATCGGCCGCGGAGCTTGATCATTGGCGAGCATGATTTCCTGATCCAGGAGGTTTCGGGCGGTGTTTTATTGCACGAGTTCTGCGACGGGAAGCTCGTTCGAGAAAAAAAGATCAACGAGATCTCCGACGAAGAAGCTCGAACGCGCAAACGTTTAGGAAGCGCGGAAGGGGACGATCTTCCTCATTGTCTTTTCTTGGCGAGCAAGAAATCGAGAGATTTTCTGGATAAGGCGACGGCATATCTGCGCCAGTATCCGGAAATGCTCAGTGAACGGGCCGTGTTCGACTTCTATGCATCGTGAAAAAGAGATGTGGTTTGAGGTGCGCGCGAGAAAATTCCTCCCGCGCCCTTTTTTATCCAGAGCAATATTAGATATTTTTCATCGGCGGTTTTTCAGCGCGATATTGACTTATGTAATATAATATTTTATTACTACAAGTGATCAGTCAGGTTATTTTCGAAAGACCTGCTAGCTGATAGGAGGGAAATATGCTGTTCATTGAAAAATTGCTCCTCGATCTGGCTGCGGTCAAGAAAGAGGGGAAGAAACCGACGTTGGAAGTATACGAAGCCTTGCGGCAGGGCGAAGACGTCATTCATGTCGTTTCCGATCCTGATTTGCTGGCGCTCATTTCCGTTCTCGAAAGTAAAAGGGACGAGCTTGCGCATCGCTGGCAAGAACAGTTGAACCTGGACAAGGAAACATTGACGGAAGGAATGTTATATCTGGAAGGCATCAAGGAACTCCTGCCTTGCGAATTCATCTATGCCTTTCCAGATTTGATCGACGCCTCGTTCTTTGCTCGTCGCAGGGGTGATGATCTTGTTATCGTGAAAAATGATCAGGATCCGGGCATCGACGAATTCTCCTTCATCGCGGGAATCAAAGCGCTTTATCCTTCCGGCATTGCTGAGGCGTAAGGGATCACCTCATTTTCATTAAGCTCACGTGTCTCGATCGGAAATTCCGATCGAGACACTTTTATTTTTCCATAAAGGATCCACCGTGGGGTGTCGTAGAATGAGATTTTCAGAAAAAAGCCCCGACATTGCCGGGGCTTTTTAGAGTGAATTGTGGTGCTGTTTACCGCTGCGCGGCGGAGGAGTTTTCCGCGAGTGAGACATCGATTCCAATAGCGGGTTTCCGGACGATGAACAGATCGTGCTGTTGCAATTGTTCGATCGCTCGCCGTGCGCGATCCGCCCACGCTGTTTCATCGCCGGATCGATATCTCAGATAGAGGCGATAGTGTTGTGCTGCTTTTCGCACTTCTCCGACCTTCGCGTAATCAATGCCGAGATTGAAATGGGCGTTCGCATACTGCGGATCTTCCTGCAGGGCTTGCAGGTAATGTGCCGCGGCCTCCGAGGGCATGTTCAACTCATCCAGGACGTTCCCGAGGTCGTAGTTCGCCAAGATGTTTTCCGGATCGATGGCGAGCGCTTTGCGATAACATTCTGCCGCCATGGAAAAGTGCTTTTTGCGGAACAGGATCGTCCCTATGTTGATCCACGCGCTCGCGTTCCCTTGATCGTAGGTCAGCGTTTCGTGATAGAGTTGAAGTGCCGACTTCATATCGCCGCTGTTTTCGGCGAAGACCCCGGAGCTGAAGCAGCATTCCGCGAAAGCTTGATCCGCTGTTCTTGACGATTCGAATTGGTAAAGGTTTCCCGTGACGCGTTCGATGTGCCGCATGGTTTGTCCCTCCCGTTACTTCTTTAATTTTATAACCCCTCGGAAAAATATTCCAATTTGTGTATTGCGAGCCGAATATTCGGGGATGGACCATGGACGCGGATGAAAATTCTTTGAATGCCGTTCCGTCCTGCATAAAATACGTTTCCTTGTGCATAGGATTTTTCCGTGATAGAACTATGGTAGTTTATCAAGCGTGGATTGCATCCTGCTTGATTCGGCCAAATCTTTAGGAGGTGCAATATGCAAAGTCTTCAGGAACGGTGGTATGGACTGTGGGATCGCATCGATAGCCGAGGGGATCCAGGCATTCCCTTGGAAGATCTGGTAGATCGCTACAACGAGCCGTGGCGGGCGCACCATACGCTCGCGCATATCGAGGCGATGTTCGCGGATCTCGATGAATTCCAAAAATCGGAAGAGGCTCGTTTCATGGATGCTGATATTGTCCAGATGGCCATCTTCTATCACGACGCCGTCTACGATCTTAGGGCGAAAGACAATGAGGAGAAAAGCATCGAGCTCTTTCGCGCGGTCGCTGAGTGGTCGAACTTTGTCGAGGACTTCACGGAGGGGGTCGCGCACGCCATTCTTGCAACCAAGCATATCGAGCTTCCCACCGGCTTCAATTGCCGCGTTCTCTGCGATCTTGACCTTGCCATCCTTGGGAAACCGGAAGCGATATTCGATGAATATGAGCGGAGGATCCGCGAGGAATACAACTGGGTTTCGGAAGATCGATTCCGTACCGGAAGATTGGCGATCATGGAAGGGTTTCTTGGTCGGCCGTTCGTCTATGGCACGCAGTTCTTTCGGAGGAAGTACGGGCGGGAAGCTCGCATGAATCTTCTTCGCTCGGTCGAACAGCTTTCCGTTTCTCCGGAATCGGATCGTTAGCAAAGGAAGATGGGCAAGTCCTATCGGCGGGCGCGACCAAAGGTCACGACCCGCCGTTTCTTTCTATTTTGTGTTCCTGCCCGTTTCTCTGTTAAAATAACATCATGAACCAGGGAAGAGAAAGGTTTTATGAAGAACTTTCTGCATTGAACGATGAGGGCGCTGCGCATGAGATGAACAGCGAGCTCAACAGCATGGGGAAGATGAACGATGTTGCGCAGGAAAGCGAACTTCAGCAATTTAATGATTTCGCACAGGAACAGGAAGGGAACGATACCGAAGCGCGTCTTGGTCGCAAACAAATGATGCGTGAAAACGTTCTTTTTTCCGCGGCCATTGACGCCATGCATGATCTTGCGGAAAAGTGCGGCATCAAAGATCATCTACCCCTCGAATCGGTATTGGATGATCTTGAAAATAAAAGCGAGGCCGCGATGATCGCGGAAACCGCCGATAGATCGAGCCGGTTCTCTAAAAATCCCGTACGCATGGCGGAGTTTGTCACGGGGATGAAGGGGCTCATCGATATGGGCGTCGTCACTCCGTATATGTCGTTCGCAAAAGTGCTGGATATTTTGGAGAAGAAGTAT
Organism: uncultured Candidatus Saccharibacteria bacterium; assembly: GCA_964637795.1. Taxonomy (GTDB): domain Bacteria; phylum Patescibacteriota; class Minisyncoccia; order UBA6257; family 2-01-FULL-56-20; genus CAJAQL01. The sequence goes on from CAZWWZ010000021.1 coordinate 6,584, forward strand.
GAGGAGAACAGGGATATGGCGAATCGCGTGACGGAACTGGATGATCGGGAATCTTCGCGTAAAAGCTTGAGCCAGCTTATCGATCTATGTGCGTTCATCGAGGATTCACCCAAGGATCTCATTAAAAAATTTCACGCGGAACGGATCAAACGGAATCCTCTCGAAGATACATTGATCGTAAAAATTACCTGTCATGACGAAGCGGTGGGCCATCTCTTCGATAAGCTCCACGAGATCCCAAGATCAAACGTTGAACAGGTGGGTCAACAACTCATCTTTTCGGCGCCTTTTCGGAAAAAGTTCCTGGATGAAGCGCGAAAGAAATTTTCTTGGGTTCGATAAGGACCGGAAAAAGTTCAAGGATCCGGGTTTTATAAACATAGACCTTTGCGGTATCATTATCTCCCGGGAACGATGATATCGACCTTTGCAAAGGGAACTCTGCGATCAGGATGCGTCCATGCGCATATAATATGCCTCTTTATTGAAAGCGCCGTTCCTTATGCAGGATTTCCCAAGGAAAGGGATCGGTCTTGATGAATTTTTTGATAAAGTTCGGAGTTATCTTACGTAGTGGCGGACGGTTATAGGAGTATGGTATAATACTTCTATGGTAAAAATTCTTGGAAACGACATTTGGCGGGGGGGCGAAAAAATAGGCTGGATCGATGGCGATCATATTCGCGATCGGGACGGCAAAAAGCTCGGCTATTTTGAGGATAAATACGTCTATAATTTGGATGGTCGAAAGATCGCGTATATTGAAGAAGACCATTTGATCTCGGTTGGATCGGACAATGAAGCAAAGGTAGATCTTGATAAGGTTGCGGAAGAAGTCCAGGGCGGCGTGCTTTCCGAGTTGGGCAAGTGCGCGGTATATGTATTGTTGGGAGACTAAACATCTGCCATTCCCGTCCCTCGGCCGACTCGGGATAAGCTCCGGTGCTGTCGGTCTCAATTTTAAAAAGCACGAGCCCTCGATCGAGTCGAGGATGACGCAAATTTTCCATGAAAGCGTCCGATTATAAGCTGCTTCCCGAAACTCCGGGCGTTTACCTCATGAAGGATGTTACGGGGAAGATCCTCTATGTCGGCAAGGCGGGAAATCTGCGCCGGCGGGTTTCGAGCTATTTTGAGCGTCCGCACGATGTCCGCATTCAGACGCTCGTATCCCGGATCGCGACGATCGATCATCGCGATACCGATACCGCGATCGAGGCTTTGATCCTGGAGGCGGAACTGATCAGAAAACTGTCTCCGCCGTTCAACGTCAAGGAGAAGGACGATAAAAGTTTTTTGTATATCGAGATAACCAGAGAAAAATTCCCGCGCGTGTTGCTGGTTCGCGGACGCGATATCGTCGGCGATAAAAAAAAGCAGTTCGGACCGTTCACGTCGGCGTCGAGCGCACGGGAGGCATTGAAGATACTCCGGAGGATATTTCCCTGGAGCACGCATGATCCGAAGCGGCTTGGAACGTTCAAGCGGCCTTGTTTCGATTATGAGATCGGACTGTGCCCGGGAACGTGCGTCGGCAGGATTTCGCACACGGATTATTTGAAGAACATCAATCACCTTAAGCTTTTTCTTCAGGGAAAGAAGGCGCGCGTCATCCCGGCGCTCGAAAAAGAGATGGCAGCGGCGAGCAAAAAGCTGGAATTCGAAAAGGCAGAGAAATTACACCGGCAGATCTTTGCCTTGAAACATATCGAAGATACGGCCTTCATTTCCGATTCCGAGATCGTCATGCCGAAAGCAGAAGGATCGTCTCTTCGTAAGTTTCGTATCGAGGGATATGATATCTCAAATATTTCCGGCACGTCAGCCGTCGGTTCGATGGTTGTCTTCGAAAATGGTAAGCCGAACAAGGATGAGTACCGCAAATTCAAGATCCGCACCGTCACCGGCTCGAACGATGTCGGTATGCTCACTGAGGTTTTGGAGCGGCGGTTCAAGCATGCCACTTGGGCATTGCCGGATCTGATCCTGATCGACGGGGGATTGCCGCAGACGAACGCGGCATACCGCGCAATGCGCGCGGCGGGTTTTACGATACCGCTCGTGGGACTTGCGAAAGGTCCGGAGCGCAAACGGAACGATATTGTCGGCGCTGTTCCCAAAAATGTCGACCTGAAAACATTGATCCAGGTCCGCGACGAAGCGCACCGTTTTGCGATCAGCTATCATAAAGCCTTGCGGCGGGTAAGGACGTTCGAATAAATATGTTTCTTGTGTCATCCTGAACCATGCGAAGGATCTCCCTAAAAGGATTCCTTGCACGGCTCGGATGATAGAAAATTTTTATCATGCTGAAAAAAATTGAAACCTCGAAAATAATAGAGATTTTAAAATCCGGCGGTGTCGGAATTCTTCCGACCGATACGATCTACGGCATCGTGGGTTCCGCATTGATGCCGGCAACCGTTGCGCGGATTTACCGATTGCGGCGCCGGAATCCGGAAAAACCGATGATCGTTCTTGTTGCGTCAGCAAGCGATGCCGAACAATTCGGTATCGTGGTTGATACGGCAGAAAAGAATATTATTGCGCGGGTTTGGCCGGGGAAAGTAAGCATCATTTTGCCCATATCACCGGGCCGCAAGTCGGAGCTCAAGAAATTCAGCTATCTCCACCGAAAGACAGAGGCACTTGCATTCCGCGTCCCGAAACCATTATGGCTTCGGCGGTTGCTTGAAAAAACCGGACCGCTTGTTGCACCAAGTGCCAATTTTGAGGGTGAGCCGCCCGCGCTCACGATCCGCGCCGCAAAAAAATACTTCAGGCATGATGTCGATTTTTATGCCGATGAGGGACGGCTTGTTTCTAAACCGTCGACATTGATCGCTATAGAGAAGGGGAAGATGATGGTCTTGCGTGAAGGTGCCATAAAGATCTCGCAGGACTTCGTATGGGCTCATTCTACCGGATGAGTCCAACGGAGCAGAGAAGTCGATCTTGTTCTATAATAAAGAGCATGGAAAACGAACAAATAGCCATGCCGCAACCGCCGATCACCGCGGTTTGTCCGCAGTGTCACGAACCGATTTTACCAGCCTATTACTTTTGTCCGAATTGCGGGAAGAATCTGAAGGAACCGCCGCTCTCGACATCAATTGCTGCCCAGATCGGTCTTTATGTGCTGAGCATCATCATGCCGGTGATCTGCTTTCTTGCAATCAATCAATGGCGCGGTATGAAATACATGCGATCCGCCGATCCGAAAGCGAAGCAGATCGGAATCATTGCCACTGCGCTTATGGCGGTCAGTACGGTTGTCGTGGTTTGGGTCGGTATTATCTGGACGGAACAATTGATCTCCTCGATGACGGGAGG
>CAZWWZ010000022.1:0-9868 GCA_964637795.1 uncultured Candidatus Saccharibacteria bacterium
CTCCGCGTAAACGATTGAATTTTGTTCCTTTCTTTAAATGACGCATGGTAAAAGTGACTTACGGTTCAATGCTTATTCTTCTTTCTTCTTTTTCGTCTTCTTCTTCGTTTCGTCGCCGCTCTTCGGGAGTTCGAATTCCTGCGCGACAACCGCGGAAACCTTTTCGAAATGATCCTTCAGAATATTCGCCGATTTATGAAGCGCCGCAGAAGGACTGATCGTGCCATCGGTACCGATTTCGATCCGCAAGCGGTTGTAATCCGTCCGATCGCCGACACGCATATCTTCCACGACGAAATTAACATGCTGAACCGGCGTAAAGATGGCATCGAGCGCGATCGTTCCGATTGGAAGCCTTCCTTCACTCATCCTCGCTTCCGACGGAACATACCCCAAACCACGTTCCACCTTGATCTCGATATCAAGCTCAGCATCCTTCGCGGTCAGATGACCTAAAACCTCTTCCGGGTTCGCAAGCTCAACCTCGGAATTAAGCTCGATATCCTCGCCCGTGACGTCACGCTCGCCCTTCACTTTCAGTGAAAGAACCTGCGGCTCGTCAACCTGCAAACGAAAACGCAATTTTTTGAAATTAAGCGCAAGCTCGACGATGTCCTCCCTCAGTCCCGGCAAGGTCGAAAATTCGTGCGATACTCCTTTTATCTTGATCTCCGTCGCCGCGGCTCCCGGAAGCGAGGAAAGAAGCGCCCGGCGCAACGCATTTCCGAGCGTAAGGCCGTAACCTGCAAACAATCCTTCCGCCTCAAACACGCCGTTCTTCGCATCTTCAGAAACGGTCTTTATGGAAACAGTTGAACTTAAGTGTGCGTATTCCATTTGAATTTTTTAATTATTTTAAAATGAGAGATCCCTCGCGAGGCTCAGGATGACCCTTTGGATTATTTACTGAACGATTCGACCAATAGATTAATTTCAAACGGTATCTCGATATCCGCAGGAAGCGAAAGCATCTCGCCCTCAAGCTTGTCGGCATCGAGCCGGAGCCATGCAGGTGCATCGTATTGTTTCAAAAAATCCTTGCGCTTCGCAAGCGCGCCTGTCTGTTTCGATCCCTCGCGCACCGCAATGTGCTCTCCCACGCGCACCTCATAACCCGGCGAAACGACCTTTCTGCCGTTCACCTCAATATGACTCTGCAAAACGAGCTGACGTGCGGCGAGCCGCGTCGGTGCAAAACCGAGACGGAATATCACATTATCAAGGCGGCGCTCAAGCAATTCAATGAGCTTCGCTCCGTTCGCCCCCCGCTCTGCGGCAGCAATGGAAAAAAGGCGGCGCAAATTCCGTTCATCAACGCCATACGCGAGCTTAAACTTGCTCTTTTCGCGAAGCTGAAGACCGAACTCGGACAACGTCCGGGGGCGCGATTTCGGGCCATGAACGCCAGGCCGATACGGCTTGCGCGTCAAGGCTGATTTCGGCGACCCGGCACGATCACCCTTGAGGCCAAGGGGCATACCGAGCGCGCGTTCTCTTTTTTCTTTAGGACCAAGCATGGAAAGTAGTGTAATAGGTAAAACCGAATGTGTAAAGTTTTTTCGTCTTAGACGCGCCGCACTTTCGGCGGACGAGGGCCGTTATGCGGAACCGGAGTAACATCCTTGATGGAGTCGATCGTAAAACCTTCGGTGATGAGCGCGCGGATCGCGGAATCCCTGCCGCTTCCGATACCCTTCACGATGACATCAACTTCCTTCGGGCCGGTTGATTGGATCTTTTCGACAAGCGCCGCGATGACCTTCGATGAAGCGAATGGCGTTGCCTTCTTCGGACCAGAGAAACCAAGCGATCCGGCGGATGCCCACGCGAGAACATTTCCCGTTGCATCGGTCACCGTGATCACGGTGTTGTTATATGAAGCATTGATGTAAACCCTCCCCTTCTCAACTCTCTTGGATTTTTTTCCGCCAGCCTTTGCGACCGCGGCATCAACCGCCGCGCCCTCTTTGAGCGCTGCTTCATTCGACTGCGTTGTTACTTTTTTCTTTCCCATGGAATTATATTACTTCAAATCAACCTTTCGTTTGCCGCTGCCTGCCGTCTTTCTGACGTTACCGCGAACCGTGCGCGAATTCGTCTTTGTCCGCTGGCCATGTACCGGCAATTTGCGTGCATGCCGCATGCCGCGATAGGTCTGCAGATCCTTCAGGCGGCCAATATCGCTCCGCACGCGCTGACGCAGATCTCCTTCGACCGGATAGCTCTTCTCGATGAAGTTCTGAATCTTCAATATTTCATCCGCCGTCATATCCTTCGCGCGCTTATTGGGATCGATCTTCACTTCCGCGAGGATCTTCGTGCTCAAGGACGGACCAATACCGTAAAGATACGGCAAAGCCGCTTCAATTCTTTTGCTATCGGGAATGTTAACGCCAAAGATACGCATGATTTAAAAATTATTTAGCCCTGCCGCTGTTTATGTTTCGGCGTTTTGCAGACAACGTAAATTCTGCCTTTACGTTTAACGATCTGGCATTTTGCACAAATTTTTTTTACGGAGCTGCGAACTTTCATTTTTGGGATTTATGATTATTGCTTGAAATTACAGTCTGCGAATTATCCTTCCTCTTCTTCCATCAGGACTCATCTCGACAAGAACTCGGTCGCCAGGTAAAACGCGGATGTGGTTCATCTTCATCTTGCCGGCAAGATAGCCGAGCACTTCGCCTTCCACGTCTTTCACTTTGATCCGAAACGACAAGCTCGGAAGAGCTTCCATCACAAGACCATCCTTTGCCGTCGCTGACGGCGCTGCGTAAGATCGCGATCTCATAGAGCAATAAAAAAAGGCATTGCCATGCGATTCCGACCCGTGAAGCTATCTGTGGTGAGGTTCATCTGACAAAGGGATTATAGCTGAAGAAGGGCAAAAATGTCAACGGCTCCGCGTTTCTGTTTTGAATGACCCGCTCCAGCTCGAAAAATCCGAGTCGCTCATAACGAGGAAATGCCACCCACCTCGGAAACTCGGGGGTGCCCGGCACTTCCTCTATTCGCTCATGGATTTTTATCTCGCTTCCGCCTAGGTCATTCAAAACAGAAACGCTACGCTTGTGAAAAAGAAAATATCTCCCCTTTTTCGGAAGATGAATATATCAAAAAAATAGCTCCTATTCTAAAAGCAGCTGCATAGATATTTCGAGACGGATTCGAGCGAAAACCGAGAATTTCGACCGATAGAATAGGAGCTATCATATCCTCCACTTCACGGAAGCAAGGACGATCACGAGGAGCGTGGCAAGCGTTATTGCCGTCGTACGGATCCGACGCGACTCGAGCTCACGGAAAAAATAGGTGGGAACGAGATCAAGAAGAAATGCGGCGGCAAGAAAGGCAACGATCGACTGATCGATAAAATCTATCGGCAAGAAAAGACACGCCACAAGAACTTCAAAAATGAAAAAGGCCGAAACGCCGACGGCGGCGTGGCGGGCGCGCGAACCGCGCTCATCATCGATCTCTTTTCCGCGCCGCGCCGCTATGACGCCATTCATCAATATGCCGAACGCCGCCACGACAACCCACGCCCACAGAAGAGAACCTGACGAAATGCCGAGACTCCATGTCAAGAAAAATTCCCGGAAAAGCAGGAACGAGAGCGCCATGGCGAATATCGTCCGGGCCGATTTACGATCGACGACCAGAAAATCTTTAATAAGAAGCAAATAATAGAACAATGCGCCATAGATCGCGGCCATGAGCATCGAGGGCGCCGTTGCGACCGCGACGCCAAGGAGAACGAGGAACGCCGGGAAATTCCTCTGTGCCTCGAAGAATGGAAAGAAGTAGATGCCGCAGGCCACAACAACAAAAAGCCACGCCGGCAGATACCACCATGCCGCGGCGAAGATGGCCGCCTTAATGAGTAATGGCCAGTGAATCTGCCTTGAAATTGACGTGAGCTTTGCTGCCATCTTTAATGTCACCGCGGATTATCTTATCTGCCAGCTTATCAAGAATGACCTTCTGAATCAAACGCTTCAGCGGCCGCGCGCCGAAATCCGCGCTGAATCCCTCGCGTGCAAGATATTCCCTGGCGGCGGGGCCGACCACAAGATCGATATGATGGACGTCGCGGAGCTGTTTCTCGACAACCGCAAGCTGGATATCCACGATCTTCTCGAGGTCCTGCTTGCGAAGCGGATTGAAGATCACGATATCATCGACGCGGTTCAAAAATTCAGGCCGGAAACTCTGTTTCAGGGCATCCATTGTCTTTTTCCGAAAATCATTCTCCTCTTCTAAGGCGGCATCCGCTCCCGCACTGAAACCGATGCGTGACATCGCCCTCAAATATTCACTGCCGACATTCGAGGTCATGATGATGATCGAATTTTTAAAGTTCACCGTCTTCCCCTTGCTGTCGGTCAATCGCCCGTTATCCAGAACCTGCAACAGCAGATTGAACACCTCGGGATGCGCTTTCTCTATTTCATCGAACAAAATAAGGCTATAGGGCCGATGGCGAACCATTTCGGTCAGCTGGCCCCCCTCATCGTAACCAACATAACCCGGAGGGGAACCGATCAGCCGACTCGTGGCATGGCGCTCCATGTATTCGGACATATCGACCCGGATCAAAGCCTTCTCGTCATTAAACATGAATTCAGCGACCGCTTTCGCAAGCTCGGTCTTACCGACTCCCGTCGGTCCGAGGAACATGAACGACCCAATCGGACGATTCACATCCGAGAGGCCGGCACGCGACCGGCGCAAGGCCGATGCGACAGCCGTGATCGCCTCGTCCTGTCCAACAACACGGGAATGGAGCACGTCTTCGATCTTGATCATTTTTTCAGTATCCGATTCGAGCATCCGCTTCAGAGGAATGCCGGTCCACACCGAAACAACGGCGGCAACATCCTCTTTGTCGACAGCATCTTTAAGAAAGCGGTTTTCGGCCGCGCCGTTCCCCTTCCTGCCCTTTGCCGTTCCCGGCCCGAAATTCTTTTTCTCGAAGGTCTGGAAATCCTTTTCGGCCTTCGGCAATTCGCCGTAGGTGATCTCCGCAACCCGCTCGAGATTTCCGTCGCGTTCCGCGACCGCCGTCTCCTGTTTCAGATTCTCGACCTTCTGGCGAAGCTGATGCAACGTCTCGAATTTTATCTTCTCGGTATGCCATTTCGCCGAAAGTTCATCGTTCTGCTCTTTGAGCTTCGAAAGCTCGATGTCAATTTCAGTGATACGCGCCTTGGCTTTGTCGCCTTCTTTCGTGAGCGCTTGTCGCTCAACTTCAAGCCGCGTGATCTCGCGCCGCATCACATCGATCTCTTTTGGCAAGCTTTCAGAATCCAAGCGCCTGGCGGCTGCCGCTTCATCAATGAGATCGACCGCCTTGTCCGGCAGGAACCGGTCCGTGATATAACGCGCCGAAAGATTCACGGCTTCTATGATCGCATCGTCCGCGATGCGTAAACCATGATGCATTTCGTATTTCTCCTTCAGGCCGCGCAAGATCGCAATGGAGTCATCAATGGATGGTTCCTCTACCATGATCGGCTGAAAGCGCCGCTCGAGCGCCGGATCTTTCTCGATATATTTCTGATATTCGCGGATGGTCGTCGCGCCGACCGCATGAAGTTCTCCGCGGGCGAGAGCTGGCTTCAATAAATTCGATGCATCAACAGCGCCCTCCGCGGCACCGGCGCCCACGATCGTATGTATCTCGTCGATAAAAAGAATGATGCGTCCCGCAGAATTCTTCACCTCTTTCATAAACGCGCGCAAGCGATCCTCGAACTCGCCGCGGAATTTCGTTCCGGCAATGAGCGATCCAAGATCAAGCTGAAGCACTTCCTTTCCCTTTAAAATTTCCGGCACGTCGCCCTGGGCAATACGCTGAGCAAGCCCTTCAACGATCGCGGTCTTACCGACGCCAGGCTCACCGATGAGGCAAGGATTGTTCTTTGTGCGGCGCGAAAGGACCTGCATCAGACGGCGCAATTCCTCATCGCGGCCAATCACCGGATCAAGCTCGCCTTTTTTCGCTTTCTCGCTGATATTCACCGCATACTTTTCAAGCACCTGGAATTTCGTTTCAGGTGTTTCATCGATCACATGGGCCGAACCGCGAAGCTGGGCGAGCATCCGAAATGCCGCCTCGCGGCGAACTCCTGATCTTTCGAGAACGGTTTTTGCGACGCTCTGCACGTCAAGCAGTGCCAGTAAAAGATGTTCGCACGAAACAAATTCATCCTTCTGTTGGGCGGCAACCTTCGCGGCACGATCGAGCACCGTCATAAGCTCCGGCGAAAGATATAACTGGCCGACCGGCGCGGAAGAAACGATCGGCGGAATGCGATCCAATTCGAATTCGATCTGCTCATCAAGCTTCTCGATATTCACTCCGCAACGTTCGAGAACAGGAATGACGAGCGATTGCTCGTCCTCAAGAAGCGCCGCCAAAAGATGAAGCGCCTTAAGCTCGCCGTGATTCTTCTGTGCGGCAATATCCTGCGCGTTCTGAAGCGACTCCTGAGCTTTAATGGTGAAACGATGAAAATTTGGCATAGTGTTGTTCTTATTATACTGGATTTATCCGAAAACTGTTTCAAAAATGGAACGCATGACCTCTCCCATTATATTCTCATAAATTCGCCATTGTCAATCTATGGCATAGACTGCCAATGGACGCCTGACCACGATTTCCCTCCAATCGTTGCGGCACGGAGATGAGACCGCCGCGCCCGGAACTTTATCTTTATCTTTTCTCGCCATATCTCCATAATAGCGAGACAAAATGCCCACGCAAGATTACTTTAATGAAGTTTTAATCCTTTTGAGCCGCACGAGACCGTCTCTGTCTGTTTATATGCCAATTTCATATCCTCCTCCTGATACGCAGAGTCCGGATATCGGATAAAAGAATGCGGCATAAAAAACGGGACCCCTCGCAAGGCTCGGGAGGATGAAAAACCGTTATTGCCCCGTGGGACGTTTTCCAAGCGTAACCTGCAATGTCATCTCTTTGCCACCGCGATCGATCGTCAAGGTCACTACGTCCCCCACGTTATATCCTGAGATCACATCGCCAAGCACATGGTCAGCATCAAGTTGCTGTCCGTCCACTTTTTCGATGATATCTTCTGCCTGAATACCGGCTTTCGCCGCAGGCGAACCTGACTGCACGGCCGGTCCGTCGCTCGATCCGCGGACCAAAGCACCGTTGCTCACCGGAAGATCCTGCTGTTTGACGATATCGGCAGTGATCACTAAATACCGCACACCAAGATAAGGAGACAAGATATTGCCGGTCGTACGAACCGAGTCGATATCATGCTTCGCACGATTGATCGGTATCGCGAAACCGATGCTCTGCGCATCCGAAGCGACCGCCGTATTGATACCGATGACATCCCCCTGCAGGTCGAGAAGCGGTCCGCCGGAATTTCCCGGGTTTATCGCGGCGTCGGTCTGAATGACGCCCTTGATCGTTTCCTGCTGACCATCCGCCTCGTCACTTGCCGTTACGGTACGCTCGAGCCCCGAGACAACGCCGACCGACACCGTGTTCGAGAACTGGCCAAGGGCATTGCCAATGGCGATCGCGGTTTGCCCAAGCTGGAGCCCGTCGGAATCGCCCAGATTGACCGTCGGCAATCCGGTCGCGTCGATCTTCACCACGGCGAAATCCTGAGATGGATCACGCGCAAGAACTTTCGCAACGTGCTTTTTACCGTCATTCGTGATGACCGTATACGATGCGCTCGCATCCGAAACCACGTGCTTGTTCGTAAGGATCAGACCGTCCGAAGAGATAATGAATCCGCTGCCGCCACCGACCTCCTGAAGCTCCGTCTTTCCCGTGTCGCATGGCGCAGTCATGTCCGTCGAACTGCCGAAAAACTGCTGGAACTCCGGCGGCAGATCACTGAAAGGATTGTACGGACACTGTTCAACGACGGGAACCTGCTCCGAAATAACGATCGAAACGACCGCAGGCGACGCTTTTTTCACGGCTGCCATAACTGCGGCTTCGTAATCATTCGTCGAAACGTAGAGTGCGACACTCGAACTAGCGTTGGAGGGCGCCACTCTCTTGAGTCGTAAAAAAGTAGCAATAGCATTCCATGGACCAGCGGTCTTTCCCTGTGATAACGCGTTCACTCCCACCAACAGGCAACCAAGGAGAATACCGATCCCAACAACGACCGTTGCGATGACCAGCCATTTTTTATTGTCTTTGTGAATATCATGCATATGTTCCATTATAATACGATGCCTTATAAAAAAAAGTTGGCCGAAACGGGAGTCTTCGGTTTATCGTTGAAAAAAGAGAGCAGTTCCATTATCATTCCATAAGCAAGACCGGTCTTTGCCCGGGTGGCGGAATGGCAGACGCAAAGGACTCAAAATCCTTCGATCGCAAGGTCATGTGGGTTCGACTCCCACCCCGGGCACCACTTCGCTCCTTCGGAGCTTCGCGGTGCAGGCACATTTAATTAGATTCACTTTCTGAAACCAGCGTGATTTTATATCGCGAAGTGGGCCCGCGAAGCTTCAGCGGAGTGAGGCGGTTATTTCTACCAAAAAGAGAATCGAACAGAAACTCTCTAGCGTCTCATTTATTCTCCATCCGAAGACGATGCTGATCCCGCTGCCGTCGAACTCGAAACAATGATCAGCATAGTTTCACCGGATTTTGCATAGTTGAATCTTCCGCGCAACTCTTTCTCGAAATTAACGGGGTTTGAAAGATAGTTCACTTCCGTCGAAAGGCTTTGCTCCTCCGTCTTTGCCTGCTCAAGCCCCTTGCTTACGTCAGCAAACTCTCCCGCAAGGGAATGTTCTTGCCGAATGGCCGAAATAATCTGGGTCCCGATAAAAATCAACGCAAGACTCAAAATAATGATAGCGACAACCTTCATGATTTCATTATACCGCGTTCACGAACAAAAAATCATCCCGCAAACTGCGGGATGATTTTTTCCACAACTGGACGGTTCGTTCCGGGACGGAACCTTAAAGCGAGACCTTCAGTTTTCTGCGGATATTCGTTCCGGAAATATTTCGAACGAAATAAAGTTTCGACCGATGGACGTTTTTCGGACTCGATACTACCTCCGCCTTCACGATCGTCGGAGAATGGATAGGAAAAACCTTTTCGACGCCGACGCCGGCAAGCATGGTGCGAACCGTGAACGTTCCTCCCGCTTCGGAGCCGTGCTTCCGTGCGATCACAAGCCCCTCGAACGGCGATTTGCCTTCGTAGACCTTGACCTTGGCACCGGGCCGTATTTTTTTGATGATTTCTTCTGAGATCATGATGGTTGTTGTACGAGTGTTTCTATTTTTCCAATAAGGTCGTCGATCGATATCTTCACTTTCACAAAATACGCTTTCGCTCCCAACTGCTGCGCCTTTTCAATGTCGGAATCCTGAGCCAGATTGCTCACGATGACGACCGGCGTCCGCTCCAGACCAGGCATCAATGATATTGATTTCAAAACTTCGAAACCATTGGTCTTCGGCATGATGAGGTCCAGAATGACAAGATCCGGCCGCTCTTCCGGCAAACGCTTGATCGCGTCTTCACCATCGAAAGCCTGGGCTATTGTAATCCCATCCTTTTCGAGGCGCGCCTTAATGAGCGAGGAAAGAAACCTGTCGTCCTCGATCAACATCACTTTTTTCGCTGCATCTGCCATGGCATTCATTGTACCATGCTTTTTTATTATCTTAAAGAGCTTTTTAGTTGTCCCAACCAGCTCGGCACAGAATTTTGCGGCCATGGGCTTACTTTTAATGCCCGCAAAATTCCATGCCTCGCTGTCGACACTACATTATTTACTATGTAGTTTAATTGATCCACGCACAGCTTCCGCTACGCGTGCCTTGTTACGACTTA
>CAZWWZ010000023.1:0-9788 GCA_964637795.1 uncultured Candidatus Saccharibacteria bacterium
GCAGCGGGGTTTCGTAAAACAGGAGACGGGTCTCGTTGAAGACGCTCAACACCCGAAGCATCATCCAGAAAGCGCGCTTCGCGAAAAGCTTTCGAATAAAAAGGTGACGTTCTATGTCGGGTTCGATCCGACAGCGGATTCGCTTCACATCGGGAGCCTGACGCCGATCATGGCTATGGCTCATTTACAGCGAGCCGGACATGTGCCGATTGTCATCATTGGCGGCGGAACGGCGATGATCGGTGATCCATCCGGCAAGACCGAGATGAGGAAGATGCTTTCGCAAGATGCGATCACGGAGAATGGAGAACACATCCTTGTCCAATTGAAGCGTTATCTGAAATTCGGCGAAGGCGCCGGAATGTTCCTGAACAATGCTGATTGGCTGCTTTCGCTTGGCTACATCGATTTCCTTCGTGATATCGGCAGATATTTCCGGGTGAACGAGATGATCAAGGCGGAAGCGTACCGTATCCGACTTGAACGTGAAGGAGGCTTGAGCTTCATTGAATTCAACTATCAGCTGCTCCAGGCTTACGACTTCCTGACGCTCTATGACCGCCACAATTGCACGCTCCAGATGGGCGGCGACGATCAGTGGAGCAATATGCTGGCGGGAAGCGATCTTATCCGCCGGATGCGGCAGGACCAGGTATATCTTTTGACGTTTCCGCTTCTTACGACCGCAACGGGACAGAAGATGGGTAAAAGCGAGTCAGGTGCCGTGTGGCTCGATCCCGCAAAAACATCGCCGTATGATTTCTATCAATACTGGATCAACACCGACGATCGTGATGTCGAGCGATTTTTGAAGATATTCACCTTTTTGCCGCTCGACGAGATCATATCGCTTTGCGCCGAAGGCGGAGCATCGCTCCGTAACGCGAAAGAAGTGCTCGCATTCGAGGCGACGCGCATCACGCATGGCGCTGAGGAGGCTGAGCGCGCGCGCACAACATCCCGCAGCCTCTTTGGGGGCAAAGGGGATTCATCGCATGTTCCCACGACCGAGCTTTCAAACGAAGAAGCGCGAACCATGAAGATCGTCGATCTTCTTGTTCGCGTCAAGCTTGCTTCATCAAAAGGCGATGCAACGAAGCTCGTGAAGGCTGGAGGCGTTTCCGTCGATGACCAACTTATTTCGGATCCTGCGGTGATGGTTTCTGCACTTTCCGGCGGCAATGCATTCCTTCTTCGCAAGGGGAAGAAAACTTATCATCGTGTAGCGATAGGGACTTTAAAATAGATTGACTTCAGGATTATTCGTATGTCATCATGATCAGGTAACTTTCGGAGGTTTGCATGAGTGTTTCGGCGAGATATACCAGTTCTTCGTTGCTGATCTTTTTTGGCGTAGTGACCATGCTTGTCTCTGGCGTTGTTCTTCAACGTTACGTCGGTTTTATGGTCGGAGCTTTGATCTTCGTGGTTGGGGTTTGTATCAATCCGCCGCGGGCGACCGGCCGGGACAAGATCGTCCATCGTGCGTAGTAAGCGCACACAACAAGACCCCGCTGCAGTCTGCGGGGTCTTTCTATATTTGCGGGGATTTCTTCTCCGTCGCTCCGGCTATGTATGAAATACGAATTCTATGATATCTTTTCATGCAGGAGGGATGCATCTATGTCATATCTGGAGAAACCGCTTCCGCCGGACATGAAAGCGACGTGCCGCTGTAAGCTTGAGAGAGTCTTCTCGGATGGCAGTAATCTTGAACATTTAGTGGCGGTGTCTTCCGTTGAAAAATATCGCCTTCAGCGCGCTTTCTATGATGTGCGGCTTGGCCTGTGGTGGTCGCGACATCCAATCTCTCCGTCCGTAGCCGCAATGACGTGGGAGGGAAAGCCGCCGCAAAAGCTCCCCAAAAGGATTCGGAAGCTTTTCGATCTTGATCTTTCATGCGACCCGTGATTAACGGGTCGCATTCTTTATGGCATTGATCTCCGGTACGGCTTATGGGTTGCTCGCGGTTGACGTCGCTGCTTGTGTCTTTTCCGCTGCTTTGATCGCCTGAATGATCGACTGTGCGTCCTGTCTCGCGGTCACAAGATCTTTTTGGGCGGTTTGGATATCCGTTCGAGCGGCTTTCAATGCCGCATTGTTTGCCTGCAGGACGGTGGCATTGCCATTGTCCGGTACGAGCGACGCGACCTTGTCTATCGCAGCTTGCGCTTGAGCATCTGCGTCGGCGGCTTTTGCCTTAAGATCGGCAAGCGCGGAGATCGAAGATGTCATTGTGGCGCCAGCAGCCTGCGCCTGGGTGATCCTGGTCTGCAATGAACCGGAGAGCGTCGTTATTGCGCTCGCAATTGCCGTTGCGCGATCTCCCGCCGCCGCGATCGTTCCCTGCGGAATGATCAATGCATAAATACGGTAGGCTTTCGTGATTGATTGCATGTCGGTCTTGAGGCTGCTGGTACTGTTACCGTTCCCGTCCGCCGTGATCTGCGCCTGAAGGTTCTTCATGGTGGTGATCTGCGTCTGGATCTGGGAGGAAAGGGAGCTCTTTTCGCCGCTCGACAATTTTTGTATGGCATTCACACGCGTTTCGAGCGACGTGAGGGCATTGACCCGGTTTGTTATTTCAGTGATGGCGCGGTTCACCGTTTGTGTGACTCGCGCTACGGTATTCGCTGCATTTTTTTGCGCGCGCATCCGCAGATTCGTTGCTGAAGTCGATGCCGTTCCCTGGGCGAAGGCCGGCATCGCGCTCACTGAGAGCAGGGTAATTCCGACAATGGCCGAAATCACCGCCGCGTTTATTTTTTTATAGTTCATGTTGGTGATGATGAGTGACTACTTTACTGTCCCGACTGGCTGCTGCTTGCCATGCTCGCGTCGACATTCGCGGTATCCGATGAAAGTCCGTTCAGCTGTGCGCTGATATTGTTCATGTCCTGATCAAGATCGTTGTCCGAGGTTCCGATCGATACGATGGTATTTTCCGTTGAGCTTTCATTAGCTGTCGCTGCCGTTCCGTTTATATTGGACTGGCTCGTGTTCTGACTGTTTTTTATCATCCACCAGACGATGCCGATCACCACAATCGCCATGATGACCCCGATCATTATTTTTATTTTTTTAGACATAGTATAGAGAGCATGCCGATGATTATTTTATTTTCCGAGAAAACTGACCTTTTATTGGTTTTTTTATTGTTCTTTTTCGTCCCTTTGATCCCGCATGCTTATAAAGTGAATTATATCACGAAGGATATTTTAATTTTATAGTAAAAATTGCATTTTTCCGCTGGATAACATAAACAGCCGGACGGGGATCGTCTTGACCTTGCTGGGTGAAAAGCGTAGAAAGAAATAAGACACCGTGCGGAGGCGGGCGAAATGGATGCTGATGTCATCAGATATTTTCCTTGCGACGGAAATTGCGGTGGGTTCATTGAGGTCCCGGCACAATTCGCTCATTTATTTTTCGATCATAACGGAAGAGTTCGCCAGGGCCACGAACTCATGTACTGCGAAGATTGCCGTGCTTGGTTTTCTCTTGAAGTTGAAGATCAGCCTATGCTTATCAACTTCCTTCCCACCCCTCGATAACCGTCGAGGGGTTTTGCTGACGTGATCAAGCTTGAGCTTATTATAAAGATAACGATCTCAAGTTTGAGCCCGACCGAAATGACATGATTCATATTTCTCGTGTCGTTTCGGTCGGGCAAGTTTTATGGCGTGACAGTCAGACGTGAAAGAGCGGCAGGACTCTTTCCTGCAGCTGATGGGGGATACATGCAAGCCCCAGCTCCATCTCTTCCTCGAAGGTCGCCTGCCGACGGCGATTCCACTCGTCCTTCTGGCCGTTGGGTAGGCGATGCGCTTCCGCCAGTAGTTCATTGGCGCACAATTCGGGATCACAACTCCTTCTCAAAGAACAATTTTCGCAAGTCATAAAATTTCTCCTGTCTTTATAATACGTCACATTGTTATTTTTAAACAAGGGGCAACCTTGGGGTGTGTTTCGATTCTTCGGGGTCGTTGATGTCAACAAGGAGGGAATCGTCTCGAGGTGCTATAATTATGGAAAGGTCGTATTTGCATTGCGCGTGAAGCTATAAATTAACGACTAAGTTTTTGTAACCATATGAACATTACTATTGTTCTCGCTCAGGTCTTGGGCATCTTTTTTGCGGTCGTCGGGATATCAATGGTGGTTAATAAGAAAACGATCGTTGCGGCTGTGGAGGAAATAACCCGCAACCCCGGCGTTTTATGGTTTTGGGGTCTTATCGCGCTTATCATCGGCGCCGTGTTTATCGTGCTCAACAACACATGGACCTCCGGTTGGGTGCCGTTGCTCATCACGGTCATAGGTTGGTTGGCTCTCATAAAAGGAGTCTTTATCCTTTTATTTTCGCGAGCCGCCGCAGCATTCTATAAGAAGTGTGTTCAAGAAAATATGCTGATGTATGCCGGATGCGTCGTTTTCATTCTTGGTTTGATCCTGCTGTATCAGGGATTTATGTACTATTAATTCAACGGTATAAAGAGAGACCCCGGAACGCAGCATGGAGGCTGGCCGGGGTCGTGAATGTCCGTTTGGGTTTTAAATGATCAGCGATTTCAAGAACAGGCCGTTCGCCTCGTACCACTGCCTGCTCTTTTTCCGCCCTTTGCCTCCCGCTTCATCGGCGATAACATCATCGGCAGTAAGGATCTCATACTTTCGGGAAACCGCTGATTCTGCGGTATCTCTCACGCAACAACTTGCGTTCATGCCCATCAATGCAAGCTTCTTGGCGCCAAGTCTCCGCAAGGCTTTATGCAGTTTGGTTCCGATGAATCCATCGCTACCTTTTTTTGTTATCGTAAGAGTTCGCGGAACTTGGGTAATTTCGCATGCGAGACTTTCGATCGTCGTCCCAAATCCTTGATATTCGATGACGACAAGTGGAATATCCTGTTGCGCGCAGGTCCGGATCACTCTTATTTGTTGAGCAACAAGCTCATCCCGGGTATCCTGTTCGAGAAGGTTGAAAAAGCGATCCTGCATGTCAATGAGCAGAACCACTAAAGAAGATGGCGCTTTGGTCGGTCCGATCTTCCCACTGAGGAAATTCCGGATTTTCACCAGCATATTCTGCTCCTTTCGGGCTCGGGATAAAAGTTCCCGCACCCAATCTTACTGTGGATAATAATGATATTTTATAAAAACTTTGTCCATTCATTAATTTTGTACGTTCTGAAAAAGATTGAATATCAGCGCTATCTTAATTTTTCCTCCAAGAGCTCATGGTTTTGTTGTTTTTGATCATCGTGCGTCAAGGACGAGGCGGCACTAGTTGATTTCCTCTGTCGCAAGCTCCGGTTCCGTGTTTTGCGTGACGACGTTGAATCTCAGGCGGCTGATGACTTCTCCCGTGGAAGTGAGCACATTCACGCGCCATGATCCGGCCGTGATCCCGGAGACTTCGGAAAAGGTGTGCCAGCCATTGTCGGCGCCGCCTGTGACCGGAAGGACGATGCGTCCGCGCGTGATCCACGCGTTCTGCGCCGTATCGTAATACTGCCATTCATGGATGATCTGGACGTTCAGTGCGGTTGGCGAAAATATGGTGGTATACGCAAAGAGCGGATCACCCGGCATGATATGCACGGTTTGGCTCCAGTTAAAGAAGTCCTGAATGGCAAACAGGGGATCATTTTTATTTTGTACGTCATGCCGTACCGTGTATTGCCCCGGTCCGTTTACGATGAGCACTTGATCGATACCGCCGTCCATAAGAGAAAGAGGAAGAGGCGGGATGAGGCGGAAGAAATAAAGCCCGTTCATAGTTGCAAGAATGATCACAATGGCAGCTGCGGCGGACCAACCGTTCTGTTTCGTGAATCGCTCATGCGAAAACAAGGCAAGGATCGTGATCACGATCATGATCGCGGCAAGGCTCACGCCGCCGCTTATCAAAAAGACCTTCGTGCTTATCTCATGCAGGAAGATCGGCATAAGATAGATGGCGAGCGCATAGAAGGCGAGGAACAAGAGCGAGATCTGAAATACGAGCCGCGCATAGTGCCGCTTGAGCGACTCGTTCGCGATGAATGCGGCGGCAAGGATCAGGAGAAACGGCCAGCTTGCGGCGAGTGTGCCGCTTCGGAAATAGAAGACAAGATAGGTTGACAGGATACCGCCGAAAAAGAACTGCATCACGTTGACGAGCCAGAAGTGCAGTTTCTGGGGATCTTCTTCGGGGCGCACGCCGTGCTCGTTCGCTGTGTTGTCGAGAAGATTGATCCAGATGGCGCAGACGGTGACGATCGTAAGATGTCCCACAACCCAGACGTTATCCCAGAAAAGATCGACGCGACGAAGGGTGAGCGCGTCAAAGATGAATCCGCCGACAAGCGAGATGGAAGAGATGGGCCGTTCGAAGCGGCCGTACCAATTCCGGAGCCACGCGAAAACGTTTCTTTTTTGGTTCGGAATCGAATCTTGCATTATGCTAGCAGTATAACATTTTAGAGCCTGTTCAAAATCTAATCGCAAATATCTTAAAGAAATACCATGCTTGCCGGCCCAAATCTCAAAATCTCGGCTGTCACTCGACCTTCTCGGGATGGTGAGCCTGTCGAACCACAAACCGCTTACGGCTTGTCGCCAGACCCCAAGTATGGCTCCTCGCCAAGCGCGGTTTTTGCTCGAGATTTTGAGATTTTACCTCGGTATTAGATTTTGAACAGGCTCTTAGAAACAAGGGAATCGTATAATTTGGAATAAAAAAAGAGAGCCGCGCTTGCGCTTGGCTCTCTTGTGGCAGAATCTGCTAGAAAATTATGAATTGGGAGTTCCGCTCTTGAAGTCCATGGTGCTACGGACCTTAAAGGTGCATTGAACGTTCTGGATGCAGGGGATGTCCAGCTTCGCAAGCTCTTCCGCGAGTTTTGCGAGATACTGTTTATATCCGTAGACCTGCCCTTTCCGAACCCATTCTCGCGCAGGATAAAGGTGGAAGCAGCAGATCTCTTTGCCGCCCCAGCCGGTCAAGGATACCTCTCCATCGGAGAGGTACTTGATGCTCTTGTATTCCTCGTTCGGACGGGGATCGTCCCTCCAGGGGAAACGAACATCAGTTTTCAGGATCGCTTGGCGTAATTCTGAAGGAGCCGGTGGCTCTTTCTCATACATGGAGTAAATAAAACCTATGGTTCCACTTACCTCATACTCGCGGTGGTCGTGAATCAGTCCAATATCACGCAGGAAGGTTCTCATCGAGAAACCTCTCTTTCTAGCCGATGTGTGAATAAAATCAGCTTTTATTATATTAGCATATCATTTATGTATTGTCAAGTAATCTTGGATTATTACGGTTCGACTTTCATTTCAGGCATCAGAATCGCACCGTGACTCACGGTCAATAATTAAAAGTATAAAAGAAAGCCTCGCTCGAAGTTCTCGGGCGAGGCTCAATTTTACTTTTTCCGAATTTGTCCAAGTTCACGGACCAGCTCGCGTCGCGGAATGGAGCGGTTTGTTCCCGTTTTCCGGTCATATTGGTTGATCTCCAGATGGAGATGCTGTCCATGGTTGGGGAGCGATGCGTTGATACCAGTATGGCCAACGGTGCCGATCGCCTGTCCGGGTCGAACGGTGTTCCTGACGGTTACCGATATCGACCCAAGATGGCAATACCGATAAAACCGGTCTGTCGAAGGATCGAAGATGATGATCTCGTTTCCTCCCCTGGGCGACGATGCGGCGAGCGGTTGATCGGGGTGCCATCCTCCTTCTGCGAGAACGACAATACCCGAAGACATGGATCTTACCGTCGAGCCTTCTTCGGTGAACAGATCAACGGCGTCGGGGTGACACGACCTGCAGTTTCCGGTGATTTTTTTGTAGCGATCGACCGGCAGGACAAGATTCCTTGTCGGAGCATTTTCCGGGAAAGCACGAAGCTCTGCGATGTATCTTTCCCGTGCCGTGGATGTGATGAGGGGTGCAAGATCGATGATCACCTTATCCTGGTCGCGAATGTTCGTCCTTCGCCGGATCTTCGAGAAAAACGAATTCGAATAATACATCGCGGATGCAAGATAGGGGTCATCGAGGATCTTCCCGATATCATCGTTCGCCAGCAGGTTGCTTCCTCGTGCAATCTCATTCTGAACGAACTTTGTTTCGGATGGTTGCGTTGTTTTGGATAGTGCAGAAGATAGCGTTCCGCAGAGGAAGGCGCACCAAGAGAAGACCAGCATCTTTCGTAGCATGACACACCTCCATTGGCTGTTGCCGTGGTTGTGAATGTGTTTCTGCGATTCATCATAGTCCTGCTTTGCGGGAAGTCAAAAATACCGTCTGGCGGTTGATGGTTCATCGTGATCGATCCTTAATATGATAGAATAATAAAAAGGACATTTATGAAAACTTGGACTCGAACCGTTTTTATCCTCTCTCTCGCAGGCTTCTGCTTTTCGGGATACATGAGCGCTGTGAAGTTTTTTTCGGGTACGTGCGCATTCAGTGAACCATGCCCTTACTTTTTGGGATATCCTGCTTGCTGGTATGGCTTTGTGATGTATCTTGCGATGTTCGTCGCATCGTTTCTTGCTGTCTTTAAAAAAATGCCCGCGACCCTTATGTTGAAAATGAACGTTGCCATTTCGGCGCTCGGTGTTATTTTTTCCGGAAGCTTCGTGGCGCAGGAATTGCTGGCCTCGAGGATCACGGGAACACTTGGCCTTTCCACGTGTGCCTATGGACTGATCTTCTTTATTGCGATCTTTGTTCTTTCTCTCATGGCTTTCAGAAAGTCAAAACGGCCATTAAGATGAATCCGCAATCTTGCCATAGCCGATCACATCACCGGTTTCAGCAAAAGGAAACCTAATGCGGCGATCATCGCCGCACCGGGGATAGTGAACAGCCATACCCAGACCATTTTGAAGGTGACGTTCCAACGCACGGCTGATACTCTTTTTGCGGCACCTACGCCAGAAATGGCACCGGTGATGACATGAGTGGTGGAAACCGGCATTCCTAAAAACGTAGCGATGAAGATGCTGATGGCGCTTGCGGTCTCGGCGCAAACGCCGTCGATCGGCCGCAGCTTGGTGATCTTCTGCCCCATGGTTTTAACGATCCTCCAGCCGCCGGATAATGTTCCAAGACCGATGGCTGTTTGTGCTGCAAGCACCACCCAGAGCGGAATCTTGAAACTGTGCAGCAGTCCGGCCGAGACCAGGAGAGCGGTGATGATGCCCATGGTTTTTTGCGCGTCATTGCTGCCATGAGCCAGACTATAAAATGCCGCCGAGACGAGTTGTGCGCGCCGTGACCACGCTGTTACCGCTTTTGGAGATGATTTGCTGTAATAGATCAACCACATGGCTATCGTGTAAAAAACAAGACCGAGAACCAAACCGATGACCGGCGCTAACACGATGAACGCCAATGTCATGGTCCAGCCTGACGGAATGATCACGCCTAAGCCGGCGTTCGCGATCGCTGCGCCGGCATAGCCGCCGATCAGGGCGTGCGAAGAGCTGGTGGGCAGGCCGCAATACCAAGTAAAGAGATTCCATAAGATAGCGCCGAGCAGTCCGGCAAAAATGACGCCAACAGTAACATCCTCGATCTTGATGAGACCTTTGCCGATGGTGTTTGCCACCGCGGTACCGAAAACTATGAAGGCGACAAAATTAAAAAACGCCGCCCAGATGACAGCTTGGCGCGGGGTCAGCACGCGCGTGGAAACGACGGTTGCAATGGAGTTGGCGGCATCATGCATGCCGTTCGTGAAATCAAAAACCAGCGCATACAATATGAAAAAAATTACAAAAAGC
>CAZWWZ010000024.1:0-9448 GCA_964637795.1 uncultured Candidatus Saccharibacteria bacterium
CGGCGCTCCGCCACGTCTTCATGCACGCGGTCGCCATAGGTCGATTCGATCAGGCAATAATCAACCTCAGGCAATGCTTCCGTCGGCTTGATGATCGGTGCCGGCGAATTGCCGAGATCCCCGGAAAAAGCGATCGTCTTCCCTTCAGCCTTCACGATGATGAACGCCGATCCTAAAATATGTCCCGCATCATACAGTTCGACCGTGAACGGCCCTACGATGACCGGCGTGTGATATCTGAGCTTCTGCCACTGTGCGAGAACCGCAGTGATATCGTCGTCATTATAAAGCGGCTCTTTTTTCTCACGCTCGGCCTCGGATAAAAGCAAGTGCTCTGAATCGTATAACATGAGATCGGCGAAGTCCTTGGTCGCCGGCGTCGCGTAGATCGTTCCCTTGAAGCCCGCCTTTACCAAGCTTGGCAAGCGGCCGATATGGTCCAGATGCGAATGCGTAATAAAGACCGCCGTAATGCTCTTGGGATCGTAAGCGAACGATTCGAAGTTTTCCTTGTCCGCATAATGACCTCCCTGATGCAGGCCGCAATCGATCATGATACGCACACCGCCGGACTCAAGAATATAGTTCGCGCCCGTTGCCTCGCCCGTACCGCCATGAAAAGTAAGTTTCATAATTTTTTTCTGCCGTTCCCATACCCCAAAAGATCCAGAATGAACTTGAGTGGGGATCTATATTTTTTATATTGTTATTCTAGAGCCTATCTCAAAACTATTCCAGCCCGCGTTGCGGGATATTTCCGCGGAGCGCAAGGTGCGACGAAGGAAGCGTAGCCGGGCTACGCTGACTGAGGAGCAACATAGCGATCCGCGGAAAGAGCCGCAACCCTTCGGGATCAGGCCATCTGTCCCACGACCGAGACACAAGGAGAAGGGCGTAGGGGGGAAGGTACGACAGCCTCCGCGGTAACGAAGGTCGTGGAGCAGGTGGCCGAGATCGCGGGTGGAATAGTTTTGAGATAGGCTCTATCCTCATTTGATTTTGTAGACAAATCACGATAACCTATAATCTGAGTAAATTTAGAAAGGGAGATATCGAATGCCCACTCTGGTACTTTCGGATATGTTCCCAACGCGGTGCATGTCGGCGCAAAAACGCCGCCACAGCACGTCGCATGCGCCAAACCCAGTGCCACCGGCACTGCGAGTTACGGCTACGGCAACCCCCGTCAAAACACAGGCAAAACAACCGCCCGACAACTCGCAACCCGGCTGGCAGGATCGCAAGGTCGATCGACGGCCGGTCAACGGCGGTGGCTACCGCTGCTAGCCAGCATGGCAATGGCCCGTTCCTGATTCTAGGAACGGGCCATGAATTTTATCATTAGGGTCGAACCCTGAATTTTTAAAATATCCAAGTCGGATTTCGATAAAAAAATCCATTCCCGTATCGGCGTACGGGGTAAACTTTCAACGGAACGAAAAACATCGCCCCATTCGTACGAATGGGGCGATCAGAAATCAACCTTTTATTTTTTCCTTCAGTGCATCCTCGAATTCCTGCCGCTCATTCCATGGAATTTTTCTACCAGCCGCGAGATGCATCCAATCCTCGCTTCCCTTGCCAGTACCGATCACCACGTCTCCATCCTTCATTTCGGCGACAGCCTGCCGGATCGCTTCATGGCGATCCAGAATTTTTACGACGTCCGGCCGCGGATGCGGCAATGTTTTAATGCCAGCCTCGATCTCATCGAGTATCTTCTCCGGGTCCTCGTTATAGGGATCCTCGTTCGTTAAAAATATCTTATCGCAATAATGTGCCGCGATCTTTCCCATCTCCGGACGCTTCCACGTGTCCCGACCCGTACGCTTGTCACCGGTAGCACCGACCGATCCTAGGATGCAGATGAGGCGCGGTTCGGCATAGTTCGGCGTCGGCCGCGGCTGTACGGCACGGTAGGCGGCTTCGAGCGAATCCGGCGTATGCGCATAATCAACGATTGCCGTGAGTCCCCTCGAACGGACGAATTCCATCCTTCCCGGCACACCCTCGAAATTAGTGATCGCATCGGCGATCATCCTGCCCGGAATACCGATCTCGCGCGCCACGGCAACAGCCAATGCAACATTCTCTTCGTTGAAATCGCTCATCAGGAATTTCTTCGTCGGCTCGCCCTGCAAAGAGCGCATCGGACTTAATTTTGGAAGGTATTGCTTGATCCATTCGTCGTCCTTTCCGTAGGTCAGCGTCCGTTCGCCCGGCAATGCATCCCGGAAAAACTCGAAATATTTATCGTCGCGGTTCAAAAAAACCATACCGCCTTTTTTAAGAACATGACGCAGGAACGAAAGCTTCGCATCGCGATAATTTTCGAACGAGCCATGTGATTCGATATGTTCCGGCGCAAGATTCGTGATCGCGCCAATGTTCCAGTTGATGAAACGATGCCGGTGCGCCACAACCCCCTGCGACGTAACTTCGACCAAGGCGTAATTGCATTCCGCCGCCACGGCGCGTGCCAGGAATTTCTGGATATAGCCGCGCCCCGGCATTGAATTGCCAAGCGTGTTCTTTCCGCTCTCCTCGCCGACCTTCACGCGATACGACCCAAGAAGCGCCGTTTTTTTTCCTGCCGCTTCAAGGATGGCGTTCACAAGCTCGATGGTCGTGGTTTTCCCCTTCGTCCCCGTAATGCCGATGACGAATATTTTTTCGCTTGGATGACCGTGTAATTTTGCGCCAAACCATGACCATGAAAAATGATACGCCGAGAACGCCCCGGGAAGATTATGGAAAAACTGAGCAAGTTTTGAATCTTTTATGTTTGACATGGATTTGATTGGTCGTTCCGGCGAAGGCCGGAATCCATGCTCCCAATCTTTTTTCTTGAAAGCATAGACCCTCGCCTCCGCGAGGGCGACAGAAATTTTTATCTTCTTCCGCTCAATAACCGCAACGCCTCTTTCAGGCGCGCCTCCACTCCTTCGATCTCCCTCGGTACTTTCAAAAGCGCTTCGCGAGCCTCTTCCCGACGGTATCCCAAATTTGAAAGCGCTTCGACAAGATCGACATCCGTATCCATTTTTTCAACGACCGCACCGGAATGCAATGACGCAACCTTGCTTCTCAGTTCCACGATAATCCGTTCCGCTGTTTTTCTGCCGATACCCGATGCCTTCGTTAAGAGATCAGGGCGCCCCTCGTGGATCGCCGCCGCAAGCTCTTCGAGTTCGGCGATGTCAATGATGGAAAGCGCAGACTTCGGTCCCACGCCCGAAACGGAGATCAGAAGCTCAAAAAAAGAACGCTCCTCTTCGGAAAGAAAACCATAAAGTTCCATCGCATCCTCGCGGACATGAAAATGCGTAAAAAGCCGGATGTCGCTCCCGACAGCACCGCCGCGATGGATCGTCCGCTCGCTGGCAAAGATCCTGAATCCGACCCCGCCCGCTTCGACGGCAAAAAAATTATCTCCTTTAAAAATCAGTTTTCCGGAAATACTATAGAGCATAAAGACATTATAAAGCGTTTTGACCTGCGACGCGACCGCCTGAGATGGCAGATATAAAATCGGGCTTCGATGGCGGTTGCCATCGGAGCCCGATGTATCTGGATGAAAATGACCGCTATCCGGCGGTAGCCACTCGGCATCGCCGATCGAACCTGCTGGTTGGACTCCATATCGGAGCAAATTTCAAATCCCATCGACCCGTGCCGTTGTTCTTACAGATATACGGCGTGTTTTCGACGCCATTTTCGTCGATCACCGTTAAGGCGGAACCGTCGATCGAAAACTCTCCGAGGAATGAAAGGAACACCGGATAGTCATCCTGATGCGCGACTATCCATGCGAGCTGCTGAAAACCCAGAAGACGCCACAAGCCCGACAGAACAAGGCGCCGCTGATATTCAGGACCGCCCACCGAAAGCTCGCCCTTATTGAGCACCGTCGCAAGCCGGAGCGTGACCGGTCCGCTGGGTGAAAAATCCCGCACGATCTTACTGATATAGGGATAATTGCAGGGATAGTCCCCGCGGACATCGGCAAGCGTTGGTCTCGGAAGGGCCGGGATCTTGATCGATATCTCATCATTCGTCTCGCAGAGAAAATCCCGTCGTGGCTGCGAATGGCGGCGATGCGTGAGCCAAAGGTGGATAGTGAAAGACATTCGCTTCACGAAAGCCGCAATCGCCGTTCTTGATCTGCGCGCAATACTCATGATACCTCCCTGCCGTTTCCACTGTGGGATTTTCGATCAAAGATGATCGAAGAGTGGGTTACAGCTTTCAATTCATGAATCCCTGCATAAAACTGAAAGCTGCAACCCACTTTGCCAAAAATCTGGCCTAACTTTAGCGTAATTTTCGAGTATACGTCAAGACGCTTGTCATTTTAAGAAATAGAGATATAATGAAACCCATCAACAAAACTTATGCCTATTACTTCATCAGCGAAAAAAGCGCTCCGGCAGTCAAAAACACGCCGCGAGCGGAATATCAAGAAAAAAGAGGCTTATAAAGGAGCCGTGAAGACATATCGCAAGCTCGTTGCCGAAAAAAAATGGGACGATGCTTCCGCAAAGCTCTCTTCCGTTTATCAGTCCGTCGATAAAGCCGCGAAGACGAATGTCATCGCAACGAACAAAGCGCGCCGCATCAAATCGCGACTTTCAAAACTTATCCCAAAGAAATAGATCTATCTCGAGTTTAAAAATCCCGCCATGGCGGGATTTTTTCATATCAGGGTCGAACCCTAATGCAAAATCGAAATATGCTATAATAACCTCATGCGTGGAATTTTGAAATTCGTCCTTGTTGTCGCGGGAAACGTACTGGCGCTCTGGCTCGCAAATCTTTATGTGCCAGGTTTTGTGCTTAGTGGAACCTGGTTCCAGATCGCCTTTGTGGCACTTATCTTTTCACTTCTGAACGGCTTTCTTAAACCGATCCTCAAGCTCATTCTCGGTCCCGTCATCATTCTTACCCTTGGTATCGGCCTTCTTGTCGTGAATGCCATTATCCTCTATGTTCTTCCGATTCTCGTGAATTACGTTGACTTTTTACATGGAAGCATTATGATTCAGGACATTCCGGCGCTGGTTTACGCAACTCTCATCGTAAGCGCCGTGAATTTCATCATTCATCTCACGGCATAATTTATCACCATTCATCATGATCGCAATTGCACAAATCGTTCTCGCCGTCATCATTATCGGCCTCATTCTCCTTCAGGAGCGGTCATCCGGAATGTCGGGACTTTTCGGCGGCGGCGGCGATGACAGCTATTATCAGACGCGGCGCGGCATGGAAAAGTTCGTCTTTATCGCCACGATCGTGGGAGCGGTCATTTTCGTGGCGCTTGCCGTATGGCAGTTGCTTGGCGGAAGATAGTGATGCAAGATTCAAGGATCATGATTCAAGAGCAATCATCTTCTTAACCTCTTGATTCATATATCTTGAACCATCTCCCATACTTATGTCTTTTTTTAAGAAAATTTTTCTTTCGTTCACGAAACGGGAACGCGTCATATTTCTCGCGGCAGCCGGCATCGCACTACTGAGCTTTTGCGTCTCTATGGTCATGCTTATCGCGGAAACAACGACGACCGTTCCGGCTACGGGAGGCGAATATACGGAAGGCACCGTCGGACAACCGGAATACGTGAATCCCGTCACGGCATCCTCGGAAAGCGATCTCTCTATTGTAAAAATGGTGTATAGCAATGTGCCCGACATCGCTGACGCAGTGACCTCTTCGCCTGACGGAAAAACATGGACCGTCCGCCTGAAGCCAAATCTCCACTGGCAGGATGGCGCACAGCTTACGAGCGATGATGTTATTTTCACGGTTCAAAGCATTCAGAATCCCGATGCCCAGTCCCCGCTCGCCGCAAGCTGGAATGGCATTGAAGTAAATCGCGCAAGCGAACTCGAGGTCCAATTCACGCTTCCCGCCCCTTATGCTTTTTTCGGCGATAACCTGAAAAATCTTTACATTATTCCAAAGCACGTGTTCGGCGACGTACCGCCGGGCAATTGGCGGCTCTCCGATTACAATCTGAAACCTGTCGGTAGCGGTCCTTATCAGTTCGCGTCATACCATAAAAATTCGGATGGGTTCATTGACGCATATTCGCTCACTGCATGGAAGGGATCTTTTACAAAACAACCGCTCATCCCGAATTTCACTTTCAATTTTTTCAGGAACGAGAGCGACCTGATCAAATCGTTCAATAGCGGCACGGTTGATGGATTTGAACTCGCATCGCCCAGTGATATCGGAGCGATTGCACGCCCCTACAACCTCTTCAGTTGGCGTACAACGGATTATTATGCGATCTTCCTGAATCAAAGCACGAACGAAGCATTGCAGGATCCGGCCGTACGTCGCGCACTTTCGCTCGCCATCGACCGGAATGACCTTATCGCAGACGCCCTCGGAGGCAATGGCATTCCCGACAACGGTCCGATTCCGTCCGACGCGGCATATGCATCTCCCGACATAAACGACATAAATATATCAACAAGTTCCCTGAATCTTGCCGCGACAACGCTTGATGCGGCAGGCTGGAAACTTGGAACGAACGGCGAACGCGTGAAAAACGTGACCACCACGGCATTCCCTCTTGATATAACGATCACGGTTCCTGATATTGATTTTCTCGTAAAAACGGCGGAAATCATCCAAAATCGCTGGCAAAGCATAGGGATATCGACCACGATCACGACCGACTCGCCCGAAAGTATCATGGATAATGTCGTGAACGATCGCAATTACGAAACCCTGCTTTTTGGAAATATCCTGGGACCGAGTTCCGATCTCTATTCTTTCTGGGACTCCTCGGAACGATTCTCTCCGGGGCTGAATCTCTCAACCTACAGCAACCCGAACGTTGACGGCCTGATCGAAGCCGCGCGAACCACCATGAACGATGCATCCCGAACCGAAGATTTTGCCGAAGCCGAGAACGATATTTTCGTCGACGCTCCGGCCCTTTTCCTCTACTCAACGAATGACCTCTACGCCGCAGGCAAGAACATCCAAGGCATCGCTACGGGCACCCTCGATGATCCTTCCGATTATTCACGGGAAGTTCCAGATTGGTATCTGGAGACAACGAGAACACTAAAATAAACCACTCCATCCGAATATTTGACTCCGTAAGCGGCTCTATGCTATACTGAACTTTCGATTGAAATTAACCTCTTATTACATCTCTTTCTCCACGGTCATGTCATTTCGAGCTTTGTGAGGAATCTTATCTGTAAAGATCCTTCCTAGAGCTCAGGATGATGGAATGCCGAGGTGGCGGAACTGGCAGACGCACTGGCTTCAGGTGCCAGCGGCCGCAAGGCCATAAGGGTTCGAGTCCCTTCCCCGGCACGGATTTTCTGATATTCCGACACAAACCGGGATTCGGATTGTTGAAAATTGTTTTATGAAAAGGAAATCAAAAGATTGTCTTATGGCGATAAAAACAATAACGACCGAAAAGGGCGTTCTAAAAAACTAATCAATTTTCACGATCGAGAATTCGATCCCTGTTGGATGCCGCAGGATGCCTCTCGGTAATTCGAAATAATGCTCATCAAATCATCTTTGAAAACGCTTTAAAAAAATAAAAAAGATCCCCCCATAAGCGGGATCAATAAATAAATTAAAAATAGAAATCTATGGTAAAAAAAGTTAATAACGAATCAAATAAACCTAAAGACCCGTCCTTCGAAGCTTCGGCAAAGAAGGAACGGCCACATATCAAACCGCCGGAGATCCGGCCACGCCCGAAGATGAGCGACGAACGCAGGCGCGAATTATTGCGCCCGGTCCGCCGCCCCACGGGAACCAACCAATCAGTAAGAGACGGCTCGCAGCGTCCCGTTGAAAGCACCGGCAATGCTCGACCCGACGGGAACGTCCATGGGCACAACAATCCGCCGCGGCCCTTGCGCCATTTTTCGACCGAAGACCTCCATCGGCAAAGTTTTGCTGGCAGTCGTCCGCAAGAACCGAACCGTGCACATCGGCCCGTGGCGAGTGGATCACGTCAAGGAGGACGGCCCATGCCGCGACCCTCGCGAGGAGGCCCATCTGAACTCGTCCACAGCAATTTCGGCCAAGCCACAAAACCAAGCCCGGCGTCCCACAACAGAAACGAGGAGGCGCTCCGTCTTATTCCGCTCGGCGGACTCGAAGAGATCGGACGCAATTGCTCGTTCTTCGAATATAAGAATGAGATCATTATCATTGATATCGGCCTTCAATTCCCCGAAGAGGAAACGCCGGGCATCGACTATATCATCCCGAACGTCTCGTATCTCGAAAAGCGGAAAGAAAATATCAGCGCGATCATCCTGACGCATGGCCACTATGATCACATCGGCGGCCTGCCGCACGTGCTCGAGAAACTCGGCAATCCCCCGATCTATACGACCGGGATGACGAAGGCGATCATCGAAAAACGTCAGGAAGATTTCCCGAACGCGCCGAAACTCCATGTGATCACCGTCAAGAACGGCGATGACGTAAAGTTTTCGAACCATTTCACGGGACATTTCTTCGGCGTGCCGCACACCATACCGGAATCATGCGGCGTGATGCTCAAAACCCCGATCGGTAACATCGTGCACTTCGGCGACTTCCGCATCGAATACGACGCCCAGGGCCGCGCGCAAGGACTGGAGGAGTTTGCGGAAATCGGAAAGATGGGGATCCACACGTTCCTGTGCGAAAGCACGAATGCCGACAAGCCCGGACGGTCTCTTTCGGAAGAAACGGTTGAGAAACATCTCGACGAGATATTCTCCGCCGCAAAAGGACGGATCATCGTTGCAACGTTCGCATCGCTCCTTGTCCGCGTCGCGGAGATCATCAGAATAGCCGAGAAGCTCAATCGCAAGGTTGCTCTTTCCGGCTACTCCATGAAAACGAACATCCAGATCGCGCAGAACCTGGGGTATCTCAAAGCAAAGGAAGGAACCATTATCCCTATCGAGGACGCGCATCGCGTAAAAGACGATCATCTTCTCGTTCTCTCGACCGGCGCACAGGGCGAATCGAACGCGAGCCTCATGAAGATCATCACCGGCGAGCATCGCCAGATCAAGATCAAGCCGGGAGATACGCTCGTCCTATCGTCATCGGTCATTCCGGGCAATGAAAGCAGCGTGCAGGTGGTGAAAGACAACTTGGCGCGGCAAGGGGCGATCATTTTCACGTCGAATCTTGTGGATATCCACGCCTCCGGACATGCGCCGAAAGAGGACCTCCAGCTCGCCATGAGCCTCATCAAGCCGAAGTTCCTGATGCCGGTCCACGGCTACTACTACCAGCGCAACGTGAACGCCCAAAACGCGATCGAAGCCGGTATCCCGCGGGAAAACATCCGCATGATGGACAATGGCCAGGTCGCCGAGCTCACCAAAGATGACTTCAAGATCACGGATGAAACCGTTCCCGCATTCTACGTCATGGTTGACGGTCTCGGCG
>CAZWWZ010000025.1:0-9315 GCA_964637795.1 uncultured Candidatus Saccharibacteria bacterium
CCTTCAAAACCACCGTCTCGATATCGCCGTTCCGATATACTTTTTTGATATTCCTACATTCGATGATATTCGGCATAGTTCTTGTGCTTTACAATCCCGGAGGGGCACCGCCACCACCGCTATAACCACTTCTACCGCCACTGCTGCCGCCCAACAACTGAAGCGCAGACGAGCTTTTTGTTGCCGACGTCGTCTTTGTCGCTGCGGCCGTCGCGGTTGTTGCCGACGACGACTTTATCGTCTTGGTGATGATCTGATCGCCTTCACTGACGCCCGACAAGATCTCCGTATCAGAATCTCCGACAAGTCCCGTTGTCACCAGAACCCGCTTCGGCTCTGACGTTAAAACGATCCCCTCGTTCGTGGTCGATGCGATCTCACTCGCAGAGAGCGAAACTGACGGCTCGAGAATATAAGTCGATGAACCCATCGTGACGAGCGCCGTGCTCGGCACCGTGATCACGTTCTGATGAACCTTCGTCACGATATCAGCCGTAACGCTCATACCCGGCTTGATCGATACCGTACTCGACGAATTCGTAAAACCGATCTCTTCGGTATAGCTCACGACACCCGAAGAAACCGTTCCCACCGGATCAACCTGCGTAACCGTGCCCGCAAGCGACAAACCGTCAACCGCATCAAAAGTCAGGGTCGCCGGATCGCCGACCGCCACATTGATGGCGTCCGATTCGTCAAGCGTCACCGATGCAAGTTCACCGTCACCCACCAAGGTAACTGCCGGCGAAGGGGCAGTTTCTCCGACAACGGCATCGATCACGGAAACCACGCCCGATATCGGAGCGGTAATTGACGTGTCCGCAAGTTGGGTTTGTGCCGTTTCCAGTGCAAGTTCTTGCTGCTGGATCGATAGCTGGCTTGATTGCACGTCGAGGGCGTCGGCCCCCGCCACAAGCGTAGCGAGCGACGAGCTCGCTTCATTGAGGGAAAGCCTGTCGTTTGTAATATCCGTCTTATCGCTGCTTATCGTGCTTGCGATGTTCGCAAGCGACGAACCGTCACTGCTCACGGTGTTTGTGTAGCCGCTCATATTCGACTGAAACGTAGTGGTAATGGTAGGCAATCCCGAACCACTCCCCGTTGGGTAATTATTAACAACATAGTTCAAAAGATCCTTGATCGATTTCACGGACTCGCTGATGGCACGATTCGTGTTATAGGTCTCAGAAAAAAGAGCATCGAGCGTCGCCGGATCCGACGAGAGGCTTGCCGCATGATAATCAATCAAGTTCTGTTGATAAGCCGCTGAAGCAGCCGTATACGACGACAACACGGCATCCCGATACGGCAACGCTGCCGCAGTAAGATAGTTCGGCATGATATTCACATAAGCATCGGGATCGTTCTGCGATTTTGAAATATCATTGCCCGTCACGAATGATTTCAATCCCGCCATGACGGTCTGGAAATCGACAAAAGCACCCGAAACCGTTCCGAATCCCGATTGATAATCCTTCTGCAGGGTCGATGACGCCGTGACGATATTCTGTTCCGCCTGCGTGACCGAATTCTGATCCTGAAGCAGCGTCGTCGTGGCAGGCGCCTCCGTAAGCTTTGAAAGAGAGAGTTGCGCCGACTGCAAAGAAAGCTCGGCTTGCTTAAGGGACCTCTCTTCATTCGTCGCATCAAGCTGCACCAAAACCTGTCCGGCAGAAACATGATCACCCACCTTCACATATATTTTGGTGACATTTTCGGAAACATTCGGCTTAATGTCGACCGTCGTGCCGGACTCCACCTGGCCGCTGCCCGAGACCGATGTATCCACCGTTCCCATAGTTGCATTTTCGACGACGTATTTCGTCACGGTCGTAGTGCTCTGTGACGACGCATACCAAAAGTATCCGCCGACGATCAGCGCAATAAGAACAAGTCCGCTGATTATTTTATGACGACCGATAAATTGTAAAATTTTTTTGAACATATTTTTGTGATTATTCTTCTGGGTCCATCCATAAAAAAGCTTTTCACTGCTAAGGCCGGATACCCGGTCCCGGCGCCGGAAAAACTCTTATGAAATGCGCCTCGACCTGGCCTTCCTCATTCGGTGCGCCGATCGCAACGATATGATCCCCTATGGCAAGCGAACTCAGAAGAACGGTTGCGTCCATCTTTTTGATTATCGCATCGGGCGCCAAAACGATCGCCCGCTC
Organism: uncultured Candidatus Saccharibacteria bacterium; assembly: GCA_964637795.1. GTDB lineage: Bacteria > Patescibacteriota > Minisyncoccia > UBA6257 > 2-01-FULL-56-20 > CAJAQL01. Next base: position 2,175 of record CAZWWZ010000025.1, read on the forward strand.
ATCATTGTTATCATCTTTTACGGCAAGCGTCGTGGTTGAAATATCAATGACCGTTCCTGAAACGCCATGCATATCGCCACCTTCCATTTCCGGATCCATTTCGACCGGCGGCCGGACGCCGGCAAAATTAAGTTCATAGTTCCTCCCCCATTCCGAAGCAAAGATCGCTTTCTGATAACCGACCGAAACGCCAAGTCCAAATGCAAGTAAAAAAATGACGATGGCGGCGAATATGCCCACAGCCCACCGCGCCCAGGTTGATGTCATAAGATTTTTCATGAAAATGAGGGTGTTGCAAAACCATTTTGATGACGTGCAACCCTGGTATCATTTATGAGCCGGACGCCGAACCATATAGCACAGCCGATGCTCGCAAGACAGAATGCCGCGGATATCGCCGGAAAAGATTCCACCAAAGAAAGGGCAAGTTCTTTGATGTTCGCCATGGCGAACGAAAAGTCGGAACGGAAAAGAGAGGCAAATGACAGAAAACCGGATCGCGCAAGATCGGCACCGAGGTCCGCCATGCTTGCGACAACGAATCCCAAAGAAGCAAAAAGAAAGCCGCCCGAAACAGCGACTTGCCGATACGTTCTTTTTCGTTCCTCTCTTTCGATAGACCGTAAGATCCTTCCTATAAGATAGGTCGGCGGTTCAGGGGCGCCCCGGAGAACGTTTTTAAGGTGGTTTTTTTGCATTTCATTCAAAACCCGTCCTTCTTTCATGCACGGAACAGGCCTTGTCACTTATACGGTTCCTATGTTCTTTTGGGTGCAAAGAAGTCCATGAATGGGACAAGGAAACCTTCCGATTCTGCCAGTCGGTCTTTTATTGACCGTTCGGCGCGAAATCTTCACCGCTCATGATGTTCCGCAAAAGCGACAAACCACGGCGATGGCGGCTTTTCACCGTATCGACCGGCTCATGAAGACGCTCGGCGATCTCTCTGAATTTCAAATTGTCAGTATATCGCATGATCATGACATCACGATAACGCTCCGGCAGTTTTGCAAGCGCCACGTCAAAATTCTCCTTCAGAATCCCGCGGTCAAACGAAACAGCTGATGTTTCCGCGATAGCCAGATAGGGAGCAAGGACAGCCTCGATAGCATCTTCTTCTTCTCCGAGAACGGAAAACGGCAAGGTTCTCCTTTTTTTCAAAAGATCCAGCGAGGCATTTTTCGCTATAGCAAAAAGCCACGTTTTGAACTTTTTAGACCGGTCGAAGCTCTTTAGATTTTTCCAAACACGAAGAAAGGTCTCCTGGGAGATATCTTCGGCATCAGGACCATTCCGCACATAACGATAGGAAAACTTATAGATCGCACTGATGTATCGCTCCACCAGTACCGCAAAAGAAGCGCTTTCGCCCGCAAGCGTAGCAGAAATAAGTTCGTCGTCTGTTTGTTCGGATAATGGCATTGTCTTATTTAAGGATCAGTATAGCAAAATAGGGCAATTATTTCAAAAGACCAGGGTTCGACCCTGATTACCGGGATCGAATCCTGTGGTCTCCGCGTCAATCTTCTGTCGTCCCCGTCCTTCGAAAGACTCCCGCCTCCGCCGAGGCTACGGTTGGACAAGCGGGATAAACTCCGGCGGGGATCCAGGTTTTTCCGTTCTGGATCCCGGCTGCCGCCGGGATGACTTTGTTTTTCGTTATAACGAAAAACAAAGTCACTTTCTTTCATAGGTTCCCACAAGCTCCGTTTCGGCAAGAATATGTCCCGCCATCGCCGCATCAAGTTCCTGGAGTCCCGCTGTGCCCGGAAGATCGAGCGCGACATCGAGAGCGAAAAGTTTGAAGTGATAATGATGCATCGTGGGGCCATGCGAGGGACAGGGTCCCATGTATCGTGCGGCGCGAGCGCTGTTCAAACCTTCGACTGCGCCGGGCGGGACGCTCTCCTCTTTGATAAAGACCGTTTTAGGGTCGATGTTCCATACCACCCAATGTGCAAAACCATGAGCTACCGGTGCATCCGGATCATGTACGACAAGCGCTAACGTCACGGCATCTTCCGGTACGTTCTGGACCTGGAGCTCCGGATTCATTTCACCTCCATCGCAGGTGAATTTCTTCGGAATCGCAGTACCGTTTTCGAATGAAGGACTCGTTAATATCATGGTTCAATTATAACATTGATCACCTTCCGTGGAATATATCCTCCCCGTCTTCGCGTTGCCGCGGCCATAGGTTGCACCATGGGGAGTTTTATTTTTTACCCGCAAGGAATTCGCGGTATTCGCGGCGCAAGAGATCAAGCGAATCCTCGCTTCGCGGCTTGGTCATACCGGGATACCGCCAAGCGCTGATGATCTTCCGTTGTTTTCCAAGATCCTGAACCATAACCCATATTTCCTGCGACCATGTTTCCTTTTTTGACGTCGCGTCGACTTTTTTTGCAAAAGTCGGCCTGCTCGCCGCGGTCTTGATGGAGGCGGGCTGCATCATGGCGACCGTTTTCGGAGCAACGCCTTCTTCTATCCGTTTTGGCGAATGCATCACGCGCGCAACGCGCTGTTCCGACAATTTATAAAATGCCATCTTCGCCTGCGCGTGGCGGGTCCACAAAACCTGTCTTGCTTTTGGGATAAAAGGCATAGTTCTATGGTAGCACGCTCTTGGGCCAAGAACGCAACTTGCAATTTAATGATTACATGAAGATTTCGACCTTTACCGATTGTCGGAAAAAATTTTTCTCGCAATATCCAGATATTCCTCCCGTAACGGTCCCGCCGTTCCGATCTCGAGGACCTCATCGTTCAGCATCGTTGCCGCTTCGGTCCAATTGTAGCTTCCCAAAGCATAGGCCTTGTCCGTCACGAGCATTTTGATATGCATGATCCCCTTCTCGTGCCTCTGGAATTCGACCGGGATACCGGCACCCTCAAGCTTTTGCACGATATGCGCCTGTGCGGCATTCTGCGATTGACCGGCGTCCATGATCCCTGCCACATCCAATCCGCGTATCTTTGCACGCACCAAAGCATCCGCGATGTTTTCTTTTGTGAATTCATAGATCGCGAAGTAAACGTATTTGTCCGCACCATCGATCAAATTCACGATTGCTCGATCATTCTGCTTCCTATCCAAACTGTAGAGGACCGTAAAACTGCTCGCAGCGACCGGCCCCGCCATCATATAACCGATCACCGCGCCCAGAACGCCGATTGCGGCAAAAAGAAGAATCTTTTTCGCTAAGCTCATGATGCCATCCTAAAATAGAGCACGGCGATTGCAATGTTCTTTTTAGAAAGATTTAATGATGCGATATCAGGATTCGATCCTGATACAAGGTCAAACCCTGGAGGCTATCTTGCGATCAACTTCTTGAACTCTTCCACCATCGGAACCTGTTCAGGATCAACACCGTAGAGTTTCGCCGTATGATATGCCGTCCAATCAGCAAGAATCAACGCATTCATGATCTTTTGAATATCGTTTTTACCCTGCAGAAGGACGATCTCCACCTTGAAACCGCGATCGTGATACAGCTTTTCAAGAACGCTCATGCGTTTCAAGATGCGCCGGTCATCCAGGCCATCCTTCAGAAAAATGAAACGGAATTCCCGGGAAAGCGATACTGTTTTTTCCTTAGCATCAAATCCCGTCATTTCGTTATGATTCAGTTCGGGAACGAAGTTCGTGAACGCAGGAATCTTTCCCGTCTCATTGAACTTGATCTTCCAATTGTAGCCGATTGCGGCATTTTTCGCGGACACATAGATAACAGGCACCGATCCATACAGTCGCTTCGCAAGATCCTGTCCGCGCCGCTCTTCACGTGCCGGATGAAGCTGTTTCGCAAGATCCTGCGCCTCAAGCATCCACGTTTTCTCACCCATCACGGCAAGGAAAGCCATCAAGCTGAATCCCGTCGCCATGCGCGGCTGGATGTTCTCGTGCGGCATTTTGACGTAAGGTACGTTCGCTTTCATTGCCAAGCGTATCAACTTCCCGTCGGAAGCGATGACCGCCATCGGATAATGTTTTGCGGCAGCCACGGAAAAAGCGTCGAGCGTTTCCTCGGTGTTGCCGGAATATGAGCTCAAAATGATCAAGCTTTCTTTAAGAACTTTTTCATTCAATTTAGGAAGTCCGTAATTCGACCACACGATAAGATCGATCTCCGGATGCCATGCCTTTATGATGTCGGCAGCCAAATGAGAACCGCCCATGCCGACGACAACGAACTTGCTGAATTTTTTCTTCAATTTTCCGGCGTTTTCCAAAACCGGCTGATAGGCGAACTGCGATGCATAGTTTTTGATGTCTTGTGGAAGCATATGATCATTATACTGCTTCCTCCAAAAAACGGGTGCACAGGTTGACGAAAAATGAAAAAAGCATTAAATAAGTCAAGGAAAGGAAGAGAGGTGCTCCATGACTTTCAATTGTGCATTCTGGGGTTTCTGCGTCTTCGGTGCATTGGCCTATCCGTGCCTGTTCATGGCGATCATGTCGGATCGACGGACGAAGAAAGCGTGGAAAAACTGCGTCTGCAGTATGGGCGCATTTCTGGCGGGAATGGTGTTTTTATATCTATCGCACGGCAAACACGATCCCCTTCTGTTTTTCTTTGCATTGATCATGGCGATCCCCGTCATCGATCAGATGCGGCGAGTATGGCAGAATGGTCATTGAAATTTTGCCGGCCGATTTCAGCAACAGCCCCGTTACGGCGGGGCTGTTTTCTTTTTCTGTTCATCTGTCGTCCCTGTCCTTCGAAAGACTTCCGCCCCCGCCGAAGCTACGGTTGGACAAGCGGGATAAACTCCGACAGGGATCCAGGTTCTCTTTTTCTAAAAGCACAGACGCCGCTGCCGGGATCATGACGCTATTTCTCTATCGAATGTCCGCCGAATTGATTGCGTAACACTGAAAGTATTTTCCCCATATAGCTCGGCGCTCTTTTTGATCGCACGCGGAATTTGAAGGAATCTTCGATCACGGGCAATTTCATTCTCCACTTCTTCCCCGTTTTTACCGTCCATTCCCCTTCGCCCGTATACGCGACCGAACCTGAAACTTTTTTGAGCTCCTCGCCGAACATAAGATATCCGCCTTCGAGCCACCCCACAAGGCGCGATTCGATCACGCTGCCATGATTATAAAGCCGCGCGATCTCCTGAAGATCGAGCTTGAACGGCGATTTTTTCATCAGCGCAAACCCTTCCGCGATCGATTGCATCATGCCGTACTCGATGCCGTTATGCACCATTTTCACAAAATGCCCCGCCCCGGCTTTGCCGAAATACGCGTACCCATCCGCAACGGATGCGTCGGCAAATAAAGCTTCCCATTTTTCGTAGCTCGCCTTGTCGCCGCCGATCATCATACACGCACCATGCCGAGCGCCGGCCGGACCGCCCGAAACGCCGGCATCCAGAAATTTGATCCCTTTTTTCTCGAGCAGTCTCGCGCGACGCATCGAATCCTCAAAGAACGAATTGCCGCCATCGATCACCATGTCGCCTTTTTTGAGTTTCGCCGCAAGTCCATCCTTGCCGAACAAGAGATCATCAACCGGCTTCCCGGCCGTCACCATAACCCACACGACGCGCGGTGACGGCAATTTCAGCACTAATTCATCAAGCGACGCCGCACCTTCGATACCGTCTTTTTCGAACTCCTGCAATTTTTCGGCATGCCGATTATAGGCAACGACGCGCCATCCTTTTTCATGCCATTGCCGTGCGAGTCCGCCGCCCATTTTGCCAAGACCAATGATGCCGATCTCCTTCTTCAGCGCCGCCTGCGCCGTGCGGGCCGCATCCGCCGCCGCCGCCTCATCCGCGATCACGCGCGCATCCGGCGCGTAATGATCAAGCGGCACCAGACCTTTCTGCCACGCCGCGATGAATGGGTCCGTGAAACGCCACATGGCCGCGATCTCCTCGCTCGAAACGAAAAGCGTCTGATCGCCCGCGATACAATCCAGGATCAATTTCTGATACTCGGCCGTATACTGCGCGTGTTCCGTTCCGGTGTTCGACGGCCGGAAATCGAAGCCGAGCGAGCGAACTTCCGTCTCCGCGTCAAATCCCGGTTTCTTTGCGTTGAAAATGATATTGATGCCCTCTTTCGGCTCCAGGCGTATCGCTATTTTATTCTTCCGCTCCTTGACTTCATCCGCACCGATGCCCGCCGAGCGCAAAACGATTTCAATATCCTTGAGAGGAGCACCCATCCGCTTACCGGCCTCCATGACGATCGGAACGCCCCCCCACCGATCGCCGGTCAAATACCCCGCGATCCGGAAATATGTTTCCGTTTCTGACTCCGCGGCAACGCCCTTCACGGAACGGTAACCGTCATGCTGGGCACGGAACGAGCGCGCGGCGGCAACTTTTACCGAAGGAATTTCAAGCTTTTCCAAAAGATCAGCGCGCGCGCGGCGAATGCTTTCTGCGTCGGTTCCCGCCGGCCGCTCCATCGTTGCAAACGCAAGCATCTGCAGAAGATGGTTCTGGCCAACATCGCGCAACGCTCCTACGCCATCGTAAAATCCGCCGCGGTCCTCGACGCCCAAAGATTCGAACAGGCGGATATGGATACTTTCCACAAAGTGCCGGTTCCATTCACCCTCAAAAAGATTGTTGTCAAATCGGAACGCAAGGATGTTCTGTAGCATTTCCTTGCCAAGATAATGATCAACGCGGTAGATCTGCACCTCTTTAAAAAGCTTCGCAAGCCGCGCATCGAGCGCCTTCGCGCTTTTCTCATCGTTGCCGAACGGTTTTTCGACCACGACGCGCGTCCATCCTTCTTCCGCGCTGCACGGTTCGGTCAACTTGCTCGCATGTAAATTCTCAAGAATGACATCGTAGAATTGTGGCGGGACGGAAAGATAGAATAATTTGTTCGTGCAGACTCCCCATTGGTCATCAATGCGCTTCAATGTCGTCTTGAGGGCGTCATAATCGCCGATTTCATGAAAAGTCAGCTTATGATAAACGGCAAGCTGAAGAAATGACTCGACCAGGGCAGCATTCGCATGAGGCGCTTTCACTTCCAAAATAGCCCGGACGTGACCCCTGAAATCATCGTCCGTCCATTCGCGGCGCGAGACGCCCAGCAATTTGAACTTCGGCGGAAGTTTCTTTTTTTCATGCAGACTGAAAAGCGCCGGTACGA
>CAZWWZ010000026.1:0-9191 GCA_964637795.1 uncultured Candidatus Saccharibacteria bacterium
TTGAGATTATCCTCGGAAGCCGCCCAGAACGTCACATACGGAACCTTATTCCGAAATGCTGCCCTGAATACCTTTTTGAAATTTTCCGTTCCTCTCTTATGTCCGATGCTTATGCCGCCGCGATCTTTCCCCCATCTGCGATTCCCGTCAGGAATGATGGCGATGTGCTGCGGCGACATTTCTTATTTTTTTTCTTCTTCTTTCGAGATGACCACCTTGAGCGTTGCGGTTACCCCTTTTTTGAGGTCAACCGGCACGGTATATTCGCCAAGTTCTTTCAATGGATATTTCAGATCGATATCGACGCGTTCTTTCCCGACGAACTCATGTTCGCGGAGCGCTTTCAGGATCGATTCCTTATTGACGGATCCAAAAACAACGCCTGATTTATCGGTTTTTACGAGAAATTCAAGCTTATTCTTCTCTATGTTCCTCGCGACCTCGCGGAGATGGGCAATGACAAGCGCTTCGTTCTTATCGTGTTCCGCTTTCAGGGATTCGAGTTTTTTCAGGGCGCCCGGCGTTGCCGGTTCGGCTAATTTATTGGGGAATAAAAAATTTCGCGCATAGCCATCGCTCACTTCTTTTACGTCGAATTTTTTTCCGAGACTGCGAAGATCTTCGATGAGGATGATTTTCATTTTGTTTATTTTTTAATGAGTCCCGTTCCGGCGCACGGAACAACCGCTCTGTGGAATTATTTCTTTATTTCCGACTGCAGTACCTGGATCGCCTTATCGAGCTGCGGGTCCTGTTTGTTTGCGGTATCCGTTGCGGTAAGCGGCACTTCGTAGTCCGGCTCGATGCCTTCATGATCGATGATCTTTCCCGAGGGAAGCACCCAGTGTGCCACGGTTATTTTGAGCGATGATCCATCCGAAAGGTTCTCGAGCTCCTGCACCGTCCCCTTTCCGAACGTTTTTTCGCCGATCAGTTTGATACCGCGGTCATCATGAAGGGCACCTGCAAGAATTTCCGAAGCTGATGCGGAGCCGCCGTTCACGAGGACGACCATCGGGAAGTTGTCGAGTGCGCCGTTGCCGGCTGCGGTATAGGTCGTTGTCGCGACCGTGCGACCGACCTCAGACACCACGAGCGATCCTGGTTTCAGGAAATAACCCGAGATGTCGACGGCGGCATCGAGATAGCCGCCTGGATCGTCGCGCAGGTCAAACACGATGCCCTGGGCGTTCTGGTTCATGGCTTTCACGAGCGCGTTGTAAACGAGCTGATCCGCTGTTTGATCGAACTGGTGAAGTGAAATATGGGCGATATCCCCTTTCATTTCAAAATCGACGATCGGAACCTGAATATTCTCCCTGGTAATGCTGAAATCCTTCGGTTTATCCCAGCCGTTCCGCATGATGGTGAGCTTCACGCTCGTGCCGATCTGGCCGCGTATGAGATTGACGGCTTGATCAACGGTCATCTGGTCCGTCGAACTGCTGTTGATGCCGGTGACGATATCCTGCGCTTTAAGGCCTGCGCTCTCGGCCGGCGTTCCCTTGAGCGGAGCGACGATCACGATCTCGTTTTTGGCGTCCGTACCCAGTTCTGCTCCGATGCCGCCGAAATTACCGGAGATATCCTGCTGAAATTGCTGGTTGTCCGATGGGCTGAAAAATTCGGTATAAGGATCGCCGAGCGACTGCACGAGGCCATTGATGGCGCCGTATACTTTTGCCGTGCTTGAAACGTCGGGATTGCGGAGATAAAGATCGTTGATATCCTGCCACGCTTCCCAGAAGGTGCCAAAATCGGCGAGCGAAGTCGAGGCGCCTTGTGGCGGCGTTATGTTCGTTGCCTGTTCGACAAGAATGTTCTTCGGATGTTGCGCTCCCTCTACCCAGCCGAGCCAAAAACCGCTTCCTAAAAGTGCAATGCCGGCAATAACCGCGACCGCCGTCTCGACGGTACGCTTTTTATCGATTTTCATGCGTTAATGATACCAGAATTTTTTAAAAAAGTCTTGCCTTCATGATACGAGCGTCATCTTGAAATGGGCGCAATTTCCTTTGGTCCATCGTTCTTATAGCTTTAAGAAAATGAGAATTGCTGAAGGACGGAATATTTCGCGCCGGTGCGATCCAGCTCCGATTCCATGATGTCGAGCGACTTTCCGGTGCAATGCAGGGAAAGTGTCCGCTCGATGGCTGGCAAGGTATCGTTCGGCATGGCGCTCGGGAATCGCGCGAGCGTGACATGGCCGGAAAACATCCGGGATTCCCGCTCGAAACGAACACCCTCTTCGGCCAAAAGGTTTTCCAGATAGTTCTTGATCGCTCCGAGCTCTCTGCTTGACGGCTGGGATGTTTTTAGCCATACCATGCGTGGATTCTTTTTCTGAGGTGCGTAGGCGATTTCCGTGAAGGATATTTCGGGTGCGGAAAAGCTTTCCGTTGCTTTGCGGGCAGCCGCCATGATCGCCGTAAGGCTCGCGTCATCCTGGGTACCAAGAAAAGAAATAGTGATATGCCAATTTTCTTCCGGCACGAAACGAATGAGTCCATCCTGGCCGTTCCCGAGGACATTCTCCATGTCTTTTTCAATGTGTGCGACTGCACGGCGCACGTTGGCGTCAAGATCGATGGCAATGAATAATCTTCGTTTCATATGAGATGTGACATCAGGCTGCGGAAATTTTAAGCAGGACCTCAAAATTATCTTCCGGTGCGGCTTTGTTTTTTCGCTCAAAGCTGCAGCAAACGCAGCGGTGCAGAATGACCCATTCGCCGTTTTTAAGCTCCACGCCGACGGGCTCCATGAGTCCCCCGCACGTCGCCGCGCGATCTCCGGGATTCACGTCTACATGCCGACTCCATAGGCACGCCGGACAATGGTTCGTGTAGCCATTGCCTCGAACCATTCGCCCGCAATGACCGCAGGTAAAATCTTCTTTGGTGCGCTCGAATCGCCTCGCCATGCGGTTATTTTAGCACAACCTATCGTCATCGTCCCCCGGAATGGCAACCTCGTGTTTTCTTTTTTAAGAGCACGGGTCTTCCGGCCAAGCCGGAGGATAACAGAAAAATTGGGGGGATGACAGAAAAAAAGAGATGTCGTACCATAGAATCATGCCGAACGCGCGCGAAAAGTATATGGCCGAGCTTAAGCGCCGGGCGAAAGAATCCCATGTTTATCGCGATTATCAACTGACTGGTCTTGAGATCGCCGACATCCTGGGAGATCGGGTGCACAAAGCGCTTTATATCAAGCTCGCGAAAGAAGGTGACCCGCGCCGTCTCCGCGCCGTCGCGAAAGATGTTGCAGAACGGAAAGAAGTGAAGAACAAAGGGGCATATTTCATGAGGATCATTACGGAAAAGGGAAAAGAAAAGGATACAAACATCAAAGTTATCTTATGATCAATGATATTTGGATGGTGGGCGATAAAAAAGAAGAAAAATTTCTACGGAAGAAAACCGCCGATTTCGATTTTAAGGATTTCACGAAAAAAGAGATCACGGAATTGGTTTCCCGTATGCGCCGCATCATGCGGGTCGCGAATGGCGTCGGTCTATCGGCGAACCAGATCGGCCTGAACCTCAATATGTTCGTCGCGGAAGTGCCCGATGTTGATGATGGCGGCATGAAATTCTACTCGATCTTCAATCCGAAGATCGAGAAAAGAAGCGAAGACACGGCGATCCTCGAAGAGGGATGCCTGAGCATTCCGGGAAAATGGGGCTATGTCCCCCGCGCCGAACGCGTAACCTTGACCGGCTTCGATAAAAATGGCAAGCCGATCAAGATCAAAGCGTGGGGGCTTCTGGCGCATGTTTTCCAGCACGAGACCGACCATCTTCAGGGGAAACTTTTCATTGACCGGACAAAAAAGATATTTGAGCACGAAAAATAAGAACGAAAAGCATGTCATTTCGAGCTTTGCGCGGAATCTCGCTTCTTTGAGATTTCTTGCAAAGCTCGGAATGACGCACTGATTATGAACTATATTTTTTTTGGAACGCCGAGTTTTTCGGCACGATGTCTCGGGATGCTTTTGGACCATGGCATGATGCCCGCGGCGGTCGTCTGCAATCCTGATCGTCCCGTTGGCCGAAAACACGTCATTACGTCGCCGCCCGTGAAGCAGTTGATCATGGATCGCGGATTGTCCATCCCCGTCCTTCAGCCGGAAAAGTTGGATGCGGAATTTCAGGAAAAACTGAAATCTTTCAATGCGGATCTTTTTGTGGTTTTCGCCTATAACAAGATCTTCAGGAAAAAGACGCTTGATATTCCCCGTCTTGGTACGGTCGGCGTGCATCCGTCGCTCTTGCCGAAGTACCGGGGATCTTCGCCTTTTCAGACGGCGCTTTTGAATGGCGAGATAAAAACGGGCGTCACGCTTTATTTGCTCGATGAAGGCATAGATTCCGGACCGGTTCTCGCCAGATCGGAGCCTGTTGCCATCACAGATACGGATACTTTCGATTCTCTTGCAAAAAAACTTTCGGACATTGGAGGAGATCTGCTTTTCAAGACATTGCCCTTATTTTACGAAGGGAAGATAACACCGATGCCTCAAAACGAAGCCGATGCAACGTTCACGAAAAAATTCAGCACAGAAGATGGATTCGTCGAACCGGATGATCTTGCTGTGGCAGAAAACGGCAATGTCGAGCGAGCTGCTTATCTTGATCGCAAGATCCGCGCCTTGAATCCTGAGCCGGGCGCATGGACCATGCGCGACGGGAAGCGCCTGAAATTGCTTGAAGCGAAAATCGAGAACAATGCATTGCGGCTTATGGCCACTCAGCGCGAGGGCGAGAAGCCTAAGAAAGTTTGACGTAAAAAACAATTAGTTTTAATCTATTCCAAGAGGAAAGGGGGCAGTGCGCATGTCGAAATACACCAAAAAGGTTCTTATTGCGGCCCTCATCGTTCTGGTGATAGCTGCAATCGCCGCCATTACAACTAAGCTTATCAGCATCGCGGTCTTGACCGTCTTGCTGGGGGGCTTGATCATCTCATGGTGCCACCTTGCCCGCTGCCGCTTCTGCGACAGTTGGTGGACGGAAAACACCGAGAAATACGTTCCGAACGATGCTGATCCGCTTCTGGACACGGTGCACGTCGAGAACCGGTGCCATCGTTGCGGTGCCAGCGAGTACGTCGGCGATTTTCCGGCGGAAACATTTTGGAGAGGACAAAATTCGCCGCAGGGCTTTTAGGTTTTGCAAAAGGGGTCGACCTAGGTCGACCCCTGCAATTTTATATCCGACTTTTATGCCGGTTCATTCGTATGAATGAGTCAACATATCGCCACGTTCTGCCACTTCGCCTTTACTAGAAGGCTTCGCGGCACAAGCATCTTTCTATTGTTCGTAATTTTTCTCTACTTGCTCCCAATTTACCACTTGCCACCAGTTTTCAATATATTCGGGCCTTCTGTTCTGATATTTGAGATAATAGGCATGCTCCCAGACATCCAGCGTAAGAATCGGTTTTTTACCCAGCGCAAGCGGACTATCCTGATTCGGCGTTGATATCACGGACAATTTTCCGTCCCCTCCCGCCGCGAGCCACGCCCACCCCGAACCGAACACGCCCGCCGCCGCTTTTATAAATGCTTCCTTGAACGGGGCGAATCCTCCGAAGGAGGCCGTGATGGCGTCAGCAATTTTTCCTTGCGGCTCGCCCTGCGAAGCTTCAGCGGAGCGGGGACCCATTACTTTCCAGAAAAAATCATGGTTCCAGTATCCCCCGCCGGAATTGCGGATCGCCATTCGGACATCCTCCGGCACGATCGTGAGATCTGCGAGCATTTTCTCGAGTGGCACGTCTGCGATCTCCGGATGCTTTTCGAGCGCGGCGTTCAGGTTGTTCGTGTACGTTTGATGATGCTTTGTGTGATGGATTTCCATAGTCTTTGCGTCGATGTACGGCTCGAGCGCATCATACGCATAGGGTAATTTTGGTAATTCATATTTCATAATTTTTTTGTTTTTCCGTCATTCGAGTTTCGCGAGGAATCTCGAAACATTAATTTGTTTTTTTACGACTTCTTATTTATTATACCAAAGAAGCGAACAATAAGCGCATTTCATTTTGGGAGGTCGTCTAATGGTAGGACAGGGGCCTTTGAAGCCCTCAATCTTGGTCCGATTCCAAGCCTCCCAGCCACTTTGAGATAGGTTCGGAGTCCGAAGAGTTATAAAGTATCATTTACTTGTATTGATTTAAATTGTATAATGAATTCATGGTAAAAATTCAAAGAAAAAAAGGAAAGGTAGAAAAGGATGGCCCTGGAGAGCCTAAATATCCATATACTGTTGCACCTAAAACACTGAGAAGTTTTTTGGAGCAAGTTCCCAAAAAGCCAAAACCGCCCAAAATTACAAGCTCAACCCTTAAAACATGGGGTTATAAAAGCGGGAATGATGCTAGTATTCTTAGAGTTCTCAAAGACATAAATTTGCTTTCCTCGTCCGGCGAACCAACACAGGGTTACGCTGATTATATGAAGACTGGAACGGGAGCTGTTGTTTTAGGCAAATTAATTAAGAGCTGTTATGAGGCATTGTTCCAAAATGTTACGAATCCAGAAAAAGCATCAAATGATGAATTACGTAATTTTTTCAATATTAATTCCGGCGGCAGCGAAAGGACAATTCAGCTTCAAGTAGACACTTTTAAAGCATTGTCTGCGTATGCAATATTCGGAGAAACGGACCCACTCAATCCAGACGATTCGTCTCTTGATTCGGAAGGAAGTATCCGAGAGGTCAGTTCTTTCCCGATAATAAGAATTGATTTACACATCCATCTTCCAGAAAATAAAACTAAAGGTGACTACGATTCAATAATTGAGAGTATTGCTAATCATTTGTACGGCAAAAGAAAGTGAAATCGACACGGGAAAAACAATCAGAAATATTGGCTGGTTTAGCCGATTTAAAGCCCGAACTAACAAAAGAAGGGTGTGAATCCGAGGGTTCTTTTCATAAGATTTTGTCAGCCCTCGAACAATTCGGGGAATGTGTAAGATATTTGAATACACGAAGATCAAGTGGTACTAAATTGAATTTGGAGAGCGAAGCGGATGTTCAAGACGCAATTTATCTGATGCTTCGTCCATGGGTAACTGATTTGGTCTATGAAAACCCAACAGGGAAAGTAGGTAATAGATATGTTATAAAAGATTTTCTCGCCCCTGCGGCGCGGACCGTTATTGAGGCAAAATATATTAGAGATGCAAATCATGGCAGGCAGGTCTCCAAGGAAATCCATGATGACATTGAGATGTATCGTCACCATCCTCAATGCGACCATCTAATTTTCTTTATTTACGACCCAAATTCTTTAATACCTGACGTAGCTGCTTTGAACGCTGAAGTGGTCACAAAAAGGATCTACGATGAACGCGTGCTTTATTGCTCTTTAGTAGTTCGCCCGTGAGCGGGAGTGTCAAACCTACCAATTTCCAGCAATGACTCCGTCCGACATGCCTCGATTTTGCAAAATTAGGACATCCTTTGGGACGCTTGCGTGGTAAGGATTTTCAAAAATCCGCGACCGACGTGCCCAGCAGTCTAGTTTAGTTCCTAAAGACCAAGAGGGGTCACTTTTGGGCTTAGATCAAGAACTTTAAAACATTCCTCTTTTCATTAACTCCAATTGTTCATCCGCCCTCTTCGTCTCATCGATGATTCGTTTATCCAGATAGGGCAGAATTTAAAAGAATTTTGCGCGATGAGTATATCGCGGAAATTGAAAATTTCAGGTGTTGATTTATTGAGCACCGCCAGAGACACGGCAAAAAGCAAGTCTAGCCTAAATAGTTTTCTCCGATGCTATGTGCTTGGGGGTCGGACCAAGAATGAGGGTTATAGATCGGCCAATATTTCTTCGGTCTTTCTTACGAGTCCGATCCGCGGAAATATTTTTGTGACCGTGCATACGTGCTCTTCGGCTGAAAAGGCGGCCATTGCATCTTCCGCGAAGATCTGGTGATAGCCATATTCATATGCAAATCGTGCCGTGCTCTCTACGCCGATGTTCGTCGAGATGCCGCAGAGAACGATGGTCGTCATCCCCTGCCTTCGCAGTTCCAGATCAAGTTCCGTGCCATAGAACGCGCCCCATTGGTGCTTCGTGATCACAAGATCGCCCTGTTTCGGTCCTATTTCGGGGACGATCTCCGCCCAGTCCGGCCGCGACGCCTGCGCCCATGGTTCCGCATCGGCAATCGGACGTAGGACATCTTTCCCATCCGGAGAAGGAGCCACGTGCACCAGGAATACCGGCATGCCGTTTTTTCTGAACACATCCGCGATCACCGACGTATTTTTTATCACGACATCGGATGTATGGGGAGCCAATTGTCTCTTAACGATGCCCCTCTGAAGATCTATAACAACCAATGCTGTTTTTGCTTTATCGATAGAGAGAGTGTTCATGTTTGTTATATCACCACCTTCGGATACATCCACGCGCTGATCACGGAAATGACGAGGGCAACCGCCGCGAGAATGAAGATATCGAATCCCACGCCCGCGCTGCCGTTCGTAAGCATGAGCGTGCGCAACCCGTCCACCATATAGCTCAACGGATTGACGGTTGCCGCCACCTGGAGCCAACCGGGCATGATCGAAATCGGATAGATCGCGTTCGAAGCGAAGAAAAGAGGAAGCGTGATGACCTGTCCGATACCCATGAACCGTTCACGCGTTTTTACGATAGAGGCTATGATCATCGAAATGCCCGTGAAGACGGCGGCGCCCAGCAGGACGATCACGATAACGCCAATGATCGACCAAAACGATATATGCAATTGGACGCCGAGCATGAGGGCAAAAATGAAAACGACAAGCGCTTGGGTCAATCCCCGTAAACCTGCGGCAAGCATCTTACCCCAGACCAATGCCAGACGCGGCGTGGGCGTCACGAGCAGTTTCTGCAAGATACCCGTGTCGCGATCCATGATGATATAGAGGCCATAGAATATCGCGACAAAAACGACCGACTGCGTGAGGATACCCGGCGTGATGAACTGCAAATACGTATAGCCATCCGTCGGGATCGCGTGCACCTTGCTTAACGCTTCGCCGAAAATGCCGAGCCACAAGATCGGCTGGACGGCACGGGAAATGAGTTCGGTCGGATCGTGCATGAGCTTCCGCGCCTCCATTTCGGCCATCACCCATGATTTTTTTATCGTTTCGAAAAGATAATGGAACATCGTTGTT
>CAZWWZ010000027.1:0-9136 GCA_964637795.1 uncultured Candidatus Saccharibacteria bacterium
TTATTGGTGAATAATGCAAATAATTTGTTCCCCAATCCTTCGAAATCGACTTATATATAATTATATATAATTATATATTCTGTAAAAGACGGGGCAACCGCAGGCACCCTTATGGACTTTATGCCTTCTTTTTAAGCTCATTGATTTCTTTCTCTAATTTTTCAACATGGAACTCCAGATTCCGCGTTCGTTCAGTCAATTCGGCCTCCAGTTGGCTGGTATGCCCCGCCATCGTTTCGGCGATAAGCATCACCTCCGTCACATCTTCTATGGCGAGAAGAATAATGGGCTGAAAGGCGCTATCCCCCCGAAAATGTATCTGGCGGGCATTCAAGATCATTACTTTGCGTCCGATCGTGGGAAACTCATGAGCCACCTCAAAGCCTTTGAAAAAAGTATTTTTTGGCAGAATATCCTCCAAAAGTTTCCGTAAAGCAGGAATGTTCCATTGGCCATCCCCGAGCTCATATACGATCTTTTTCTCGGTGTCCTTCGGTTCAACCTGGAACGTCCGATAAAAAGGCTCATTGGCCGCCATCACGCGGAAATTCTTATCGAGGATCAAAACCGGCTCCCTCACGACGTCCACAATGGTTTTGATATACGTCCAGCTTTCTTCCCAAAGATGATCAATGAAATCAGCTCCCACGGGCTTGAGATTTTTTTCGACTTCCTTTTTATCTGTTTCCATAATGAATAAAGCCGATCAAAGATCGGAATTATTACGTCATGAAATCCCGGGCGCAAACCATCCAAAACCGACACGCATTTCTTTTCCTTCAACCTTCCCTAAAAAAATCGGCGAAATCGCCGCTTGCTATGGCATGGGCAACGTGCGATGCTTAATATTCAGATGGCGATACGGCGCATGTAATGTCAGTGTAATAAAAAAATCCGTTTTAATGCCGCTCCGCCAGTCTCCTCGATAGCTCCTTGTAATGTTTGTGTAATAAAATGCCATTACCCACGGCACTATCTATGCGATGACCCCAAAACAAAAGATCAAGCGGCAGGCGCTCTTAACTATGGCGCACCACGATTATGAACGGAGGCTCCATTTGCATGCATTTTCCAAGGTACGCGATCATGCGACAGGTGAAGATCTGGTACAGGAAACCTTTTTAAAGACGTGGTATTACCTTGTAAAAGGGGGGAAAATCGACGTAATGAAGGCGTTCCTCTATCACGTCCTCAATAATCTTATCATTGACGAATATCGAAAAAATAAAACAGTCTCGCTCGATGTCCTTATTGAAAAAGGCCTCGAGCCGAACGTCGGGCATTCTGAAAAATTTTTTGACGTCCTGGACGGAAAAGCGACGCTTTCCCTGATCCAGCGCCTCCCTCAAAAATATCAGAAAGTAGTATATATGCGGTACATGCAAGATCTTTCGCTCAAAGAAATCTCCCTCATTACCGGGCAATCCAAAAACGCGATCGCCGTACAAATTCATCGGGGCCTCGAAAAACTCAGGCTTTTATATAACGCCTCATAACGGATTTTCTGAAAAATTTTGCAGATCCCAGGGACGACGATCGCTTTTCCGCTGATATCGCCTTATCGTCCCCGTCGCTATTGCGCGGCATCGGTGAATACCACCAGTCTTTGGCTGTAACTGACCTGGGACGGATTCCAGGTCCCTTCGCATGTTATAAGGTTAAGATGAGCACCACCATCCGAAGAGGTGAAAACATCGGTGGCATCCGCAGCGGGATCATAACTGCGAACCTCACGGACCACAAAGGCAATTGATTTCCCCTGATCGTTCACAACGGATAATCTGTCTCCCGGCTGGAGCGCATGCAAATCGTTAAACACACCGAGTTTTGTCACCACTCCTCCACGCACCTGAGCGACGTGTCCCGTAACGATAGCAACACCTTTCTCTCCGGGGCGCACGCTGTCCGTGAACCATCCCGCGTCATAAATATTGGTCGGCACCGCCATCGTCCCGTCAGACTCGAAACCCGTATATTGAAATCCGGCGTCGATGCTCAGTTTTGGAATGATAAGACGCACCGGAGATCCGTTCTCATTGTTCGCAACCGTCGTGCTCGCTGTCGTGTTTATGGAGGTCGTTGTTTCAACCGTGCTTGGCGTAGTGGTTACATTAATTGACGCCAGTGGAACCAATGCATCGATCCTACTTCTCGAAATAGGACCGAAATAACCCACCGAAGGAGAGATACCTTCCGATGCCTGCCACGAACCAAGGGCAGCCGAAGTGAGCGGCCCGAAATAACCCGTTGAAGTGGAAATCTGAAGATATCCGCCTTCGATCAAAAATTGCTGCAGAACGGATACGTCATTCCCCTGAATCCCCAGAGCAAGATTTCGCGTAAACGCAAAACCGGGATTAAGCGTAGCGCCTTGCGCACCCATACCGTGCCCAACCGCAAAAAGATAGGCCAAGGACACGGCAAACCCTATTTTATAAAAAAATTTCACGTTTTCTGTATGGAAACCATTGCCACGTAAAGATAAAGCCGATTCGATTCTTAAAATCTTACAGAAATTCCATTTTCCATTCAACTTATTTCAATCGCATACTGACCAGCACGGCTGCTGCCGCTATGAACGTTTGTATGAGACCAACTATGACCAATATAATGGTCAATACCTTCATCTGCCTTACGGAAATTTCACTGGTTTTTCTGAGCTGTTCGGAAGATGCCAATGTTGTTCTTGCCAACAGCTCGGCGGATTCTTGCGTTGTTTTTGCCAAAAGAACGCTCGCGTCAGAAAGCTCCTTGGTACTGTTTGCCGTTACCAAACTGGCCGCGCCCAAGAGCTTGCTATCTTCGCTTGATCGTTTTCCCTCTATGAGCTTTTTCAGTATTTCTTCCGGGTTCATGAGCATAAAGATGCCGTTCCGAAGAAAAAAATATTACGCCAGCGGCGGTTCCGATAATGAAAAATACAGGTCCAACGAACAAGAAATTTCAGGGCGACTTCTTAGTTTCGCCCCGCCTCGATGCCGATCGCCTCGCTTACGTGCTTATATCCGTCGCGCGCCAAAAGCTTTACAAGGCCCTGATTGATCCTTTTGACGACCGTGGGGCCGCCATAGATAAGGCCCGTGATGATCTGTACGAGCGAAGCGCCCGCCTTTATCTTTTCGTACGCGTCTTCTGCGGTAAAAACGCCGCCGAGGCCGATCAAGACATATTTCCCGTTCGTCTGGCGATAGATGTGGCGGATCAAATTCGTTGAAAGTTCTTTTATGGGAACACCGGAGATACCGCCTTGCGGGAGCAGATCAAGCCGGCTCGCAGGAGACTTCATATGTAAAATACCACGCCGCTTCACAAGATTTCCGATCACAAAACCATCGATAAATGAATATTTTTGAACGACCCCGAGGATCACATCAACTTCCTGAGTCGTAAGATCTGTTGATATTTTAAGAAAGATCGGGCCATGTTTCTCTTCTTTTGCAAAAGCCACTAAAAGATTGTCGAGCATTTGCGGATCCTGAAAAAGACGGCCGTCTCCGGCATTCGGACAGGAAACGTTCAATGTCACATAAGCGAAATGTTCCGCAAGCGTTCGATAAGTCATCACGTAATCTTCCACCGATTTTTCCCCTTTGATGTCCGCATGATTTGTTTTTGCGATGTTCAAGCCAACAGGGATCTTAAAAGGCAGGAGTCGGGATATTTTCTTTTCTATTGCCGCCGCACCGATATTTTTAAGCCCGTAATAAACGATGATCGATCTATCTTCCGGCAGGCGGACCAAACGGCGCCCGGGATTTCCGCCATACGGAAATTGCGTGACGGCACCGGCCTCCATAAAGCCGAAACCGACCGACGGCATGATCTTCGTAAGCCGGACATCCTTATCAAATCCCGCGGCAAGGCCGATCGGATTCTTAAAGTCAATGCCCAAAATATTCGTTTCAAGTGACGGATCTTCGTAAGCGCAGAACATGTGGACGATCTGTTTCCCTCCCGGAAAGGCGCCGAGAACCTGGCCGATCGCAACGAAAGAATCGTGCATAAACTCCGGGTTAAAGAGAAAAAGAAACGGCTTTATAAGGGATTCATACATGGTTTTATCTTAATGCATAATTTGTTTTCTGTGAAAACGCGGAAACAAAAAACACGAATCCCCGCCGGAGTTCATCTCGCGCGAGCAGGAATGGTGCGGCCAGAAAAAATAAATGCCTTAAAGCGTCGTTGTCGCGGGAACGCTTGAGGTGCCCTTCAGGAACGATTGTAAACCTGTTGCAATGCTCGTGTCAGTCGGCCAGTTCGATAATATCTTCTCGCCTATGGCCGTCGTGCTTGCCACGTTGCCTTCGGCGCGATACACATCGAAAAGCCCATAGAGCGTCTGTGGGCGATTCGGGCCAAGGGCCACGCCTTCTTCATAATATTTCTGCGCAGCGGAAAGATAGGTAGGATCACCGATATGGACATAGGCCATCTCGTTGATCGCGCCCATGAGATACAGGTCCTGTCCGAAGCTCATGCCCTTGCCGCGCGCGATGATCGGATCATAGTAGCCGTTCAAAAACGAGACAAGCACCCCGGTTGATGTCGGATCGGCGCTCTGCGAAACAAAACTGAGAATGTTATTCGCCGTATTCCGAACCAATTCTTCCTGGCCGATCGGCGAAGAATAATCGAGCGGAACAGCCAGGCGTGACTTAAGTTCGTCAAGAGAGCTTACGGGTGATGATTGCAAACCCTGAAGCGTAGTAATGAAAATCTGCGCTTTTCGCATAGGAAGATACGACCCATAAGCCGCAACAGCGAGAATAAGCAAGGATGCTATCACGGCTATGACTTGTTTGGTGCTCCTGTTCATAAAATTAGCGCTGCTTTTCGCTGGTTGAAATTTCACCCTGACCTTTTTCGAAATAGAACGTTGCGAATGCCATAAAGAGGAACAATGAGAGATACATCGGGAAAACATCGAAAATGGCGATCCCCTGTCCAAGATACGCTACCGGAATAGCCAGAATGATCCCCGCAAGAACAACGCTTGCGGTCTTTTTCCGATGCGTCCTGAAGAATTCCCATGCAAAAACAACGAAGATCCCGAGATAGCTCAAGAGCCCAACGGCGCCTGTTTCGGAAAGGTAATCGAAGAAAACGCTATGTGCACGATCGAACCATGTTTCGGTATTCTGGCCCGGAACGAAAAAGTTTACGTTGAAATGCTTATCGTAAACCGCCGTGAAATTTTCAGGGCCCCATCCCAAGATCGGGCGCTCCAAAAAGCCCTGCCACGCCTCGCCCCATACCCACAAGCGTGTTTGCGCCGTCTGATCGGAAAGACTGAGCTGGAGCAAACGTCCCTCCGGAAGATTTTTCACGAACGTGGTATTTCGTACCGCGAACCCGATACCACCCAGAACAAGAAATATCGCAAGCAGAGCTCCTGACCATTTCCGTGCCCGTGGCGATCCTGCGAACAAAAGATAAAGTAAAAATACCAATGCGCTCAATATGATGCCGATGAACGCGCCGCGGGTCTGGCTCAAGAAAAAGAAAAGAAGGAAAACGGCGATGAGCACGGCATAGCTCCATGCCATCCATTTTTTCAGGCTTTTCTCGCGCCAGGCTGCGATCCAAAGATAGGCCACAAAGAACATCGAGAACATGAGATAGGGCGCGACATATGCCGGATTGCCGAGCGACCCCTCGAAACGACCGTCTATCAAAAGATGGAACCATCCGGACGGTGCCGTACTCCCGGTATAAGGACCGATGAAACCCGTGGTCCCGAAATTAGCAAACAAACCATACCCGATCATGAGTACGGCCGAGCAAAGGGAAAATTTGAAGATATTGCGCCAATTTTTTTCCTCGCGGAACAAAAAGGCGAGCAACAAGAAAAACAGATAATAATGGATCATCTGAAAACCTCCTTCGCCGCGCTCATAGTTCGACCAGAAGGCTGCATGGACGTCATAAGCGCAAAGGCAGGCCAAGAGAAATGCCGCGACAAAGACCGTGACTGCCCTCACGAGCGGCTTTTTAAACAGCTGCTTCAGGCGGGTTTCCGCAACGCCGTCGCGAGCCTCGAACGCCCACCACAGGAACGTTGCGACAAGAGAAAGTTCGACGGCAAAACGGAAAAACCAATCCTTGCCGCCAATAAAGGGGAAGAATATCGAATTCATCACGACCACCACAGCAAAGACCGCGATATAAAGATACCATTTCGCGATCCGCTCAAAGGATTGCCCGAACGCCTTGGCCGCAATGCCAAAAAGAGGTAAGCCAGCCACGATCGTAAAAACCAAAGGATGGTTAAAAAGAGTGTCGGTCATAAACAATGAAATAAGTATAGCACAATGTTTTCGGCAAGCAAGCATCCGCGTCATCCCGTTTTTGCGACAGGATGATAAATATTTCTATCGCGCGTATTCCACTGCCCGCATCTCGCGAATGACATTCACTTTGATCTCTCCGGGATATTTCAGTTCTGACTGCACCCGATCGGCGATCTCACGCGCCATCTCGAGCGCACGGAAATCGTCGATCTTCTCCGGCACTACGAAAACGCGCAATTCCCTGCCCGCGGAAATAGCATAAGCGGTTTTCACGCCGGGGAAGCTCGTTGCGATCTTCTCAAGATCGCCGAGCCGCTTGATGTAATTCTCGATCGTGCCGCGTCGGGCGCCGGGCCGGGCCGCGGAAAGAACGTCCGCCGCCGTGACCACATAGGCTTCCGGCCGTGCATAAGGATAATCTTCATGGTGCGATTGCATCGCCTCGATCACCTTTTCGCTTTGGTTGTACTTCTTAAGCAGCTTGATGCCGAGTTCCACGTGCGTTCCCTCGACCTCGTGGTCGATGGACTTGCCGATATCATGGAGCAAGGCTCCGCGTTTGGCCACGTCCGCATCAAGGCCGAGTTCGCGCGCCATCATTTCGGAAAGATATGCCACCTCGATCGAATGCGTCAGCACGTTTTGTCCGAAGCTTGTACGGAAATGAAGCCTACCTAGAAGCTGGAGCAATTCCTTCGGTAGATCGAAAATACCAAGGTCCTGTGCGGCCGCATCGCCGATCTCCTGGGTGCGTTTCACAAGCTCGGTTCTCGCCTCTTCGACTTTCTCCTCGATCTTTGCCGGCTGGATTCTGCCGTCCTTCACCAACTTTTCGAGCGCAAGACGCGCCACTTCGCGACGATACGGATCGAACGAGGAAATGATGATGCCGTCCGGAGCTTCATCAACCAGAAATTCGACGCCGGTCGCGCGTTCGAGCGCACGGATATTGCGCCCTTCCCGGCCGATGATCTTTCCTTTCATGTCATCGTCACCGATCGGGAATACGGTTGTCGTGACATCAGCGACATGCGACCGGGCGTAACGCTGAAGCGCCGTCGTAATGATGCCTATTGATTTCTTTTCGATCTCCTCATGGTTTTCCCGATCGATCTTCTGGATCGTCTGCGCGAGATCCTGTGCTCGCTCCTCCTTCACGCGACGAAGTATCTGTTCCTGCGCCTCCTTCACGGAAAGCCCCGCAACCACCTCGATCTTATGTTCTACCTCGCTCTCCTTTTTCAGAATACCGTCCTCTTTCGCGCGCAAAGAATCTTCGCGCGCCCGAACCGAGGTTTCTTCCTTCGAAACATCGCCTGAACGCTTATCTAACAATTCTTCGCGCGAGACAAGCCGCGCTTCAAGCGCATCGAATTCCTTGCGTCGGTCACGTTCCTCGTTTTTTGCATCAGCCAAAAAAGCCGCAGCTTTCTCTTTTGCGTCAAGAACTATTTCTTTTGATTTCGTTTCCGCCTCCGCAATGCGCTTCCCTACCTGCTCTTCGACCGAACCGAGTTTTTTACTGACCAGAAATTTTCGTCCGACGTACCCCGCCGCAATACCTACGGCCAAAAAAACAACCGCTAATAATGCTGTTTCCATAATAATAGATGGTTCCCCTTGATTTCATTGTTCGTTGCATAACGATAAATGATAAATTCGATAAGGAAAAAATAATTTAATGACTTTTTGTACATATATAATAGCACAAAAGCCACGAAAAGGGCAAGAACTTCGAAAGCTCTCTCCTAAAAAGCCCGCAACTTCTTGGCGGGGTTCCGAACTTGGATCATCAGGGTCAAATTTTAATATCTATCCCGACGGGGCAATGATCCGATCCCGTGATCTCGGGCGAAATAAAAGCATCTTTCAGCTTCGCAGCAAGCGCAGATGAAACAAAAACATAATCAATGCGCCAGCCGAGGTTCCTTGTGCGGGCATTCGCAAAATATGGCCACCAGGAATAATATCCCGCTTCTCCGTGTTTTGAACGGAAGCTGTCGGCAAAACCGAGCGATTCCAAAGTATCGATCCGCTTCCGCTCTTCCGGCGTGAACATCGTGTTGTTCTTGTTTTCCTTCGGCCGCGCGAGATCGATCTCTTCGTGGGCAATATTGAAATCACCGGCAAGAACGATATTCTCTTTGTCTATTTTTTCGAGATAGGCAAAAAGACACCCGTATGCTTCCAGCTTATATTCCATATCACGCTTGTCGCGCGAGCCGTTCGGCATATAGAGGCCGATGAATGTGAATTCCGGATAATCGAAGCGCACCATGCGCCCCTCGGCATCGAACCGTACATGACCCAACTTTGTCTCTATCTTTTGGGGCTTTTCCTTAAAATAGATACCGACACCGCTATATCCCGGCCGCTCCGCATAATTTGCAGTAAACGAATAGCGCGATCCCCCGAAAAGATCCTGCGGGATAGTTGACGCCTGGGCCTTCACCTCCTGGACACAAACGATATCCGCGTCGCTCCTTTCAAGCCACGCCGGAAAACCTTTTTGATATATTGATCGCAGACCGTTCACGTTCCAGGAAATGATTTTCATAAAGAAAAATTTATCCCGCTTCAGCCTCACAATAATTTTCACGCGGATCAATCAGTGAGTCATGATTCGCCGAAGCATTGAAAGGTCCAGGCACTAACGGCCTCGTTCCTCATCCCGTGCGGGTGCATGCTCAAAAATTTTTTTATGATTCAAGTATAACTTATTTCATAAAATTTCTCCCTGCTCGCGTCGAAAAAAATTTCACCGAGACAATAAGGTGCTTATAAAATATGCCTAGAGCCTATCTCAAAACTACTCCGCTCGCGATCCCGGCTGATTATCGCAAGGA
>CAZWWZ010000028.1:0-8949 GCA_964637795.1 uncultured Candidatus Saccharibacteria bacterium
GCCCGAACGCCTCGTCGCCGCACATGCCCTCGATGACATGGGTCAGCCCGTTGTTGCCGGCATCCAGGGAGTCGGTTGCCACTTGCGTGACGTCGCCCGCGAGGACGAACTTCGCTCCTTCTCCGGCGCGCGTAATGGCCGCCTTGGCTTCTTCCGGGGTAAGGTTCTCGGCCTCATCCACGAGGACGTATTCATCCTGCAGAGTACGGCCCTGGAGGTAGTTGATGGGTTCGATGCTGATCTTGCCGGACTTGAACAGGTTGGGAATGTTATATCCCGACTTTTTCTTGTCCGCCAATGCGGAGATTTTTTGGATCAGCTTCAGCGCATCATTGATGGGCTGTTTCCACGGATCCATCTTCTCGTCCAGAGTGCCCGGCAGGTACCCCATCTTTTGGCCAAGCTCTACGCCAGGTCGGTAGACCAAGAGTTGGGAATATTTATCTGCCGTGCAAAGTTCGAGTCCGACGCTGCACGGGAGGAGCGTTTTTCCGCTTCCTGCCGCTCCTGAAAGCGTGACGCAGGTGATGGACGGATCGCGCAATAAGGCAAGCTCGAATGCCTGGCCAAAGTTGCGGGGTTGAAGTCCGTTACCGGGTTGCGGGGGTTGTGGTTTTTGGACGTTGACGAAACGCGATGTCCCGTCAGGGTCGACCTTGTGGATCGCAAGCACCGTTTTTTCCCCGCACGTGAAAATGCAGCATTCGTTCGGGAAAAGGCTCGGTGTGGCGATAAGTCCGTCAAGAGCATCCCGGGAAATTCCCGCAGGGCCGCTTTGACAGAGCAGGCGGGCGAATTCCTGAAAGCTCCCTTGGCTCACCGGTATGGTGATCACGCCGGAGTAGATCTCGCTTGCGCTCCGTACCACTTTGTTGTGGCGGTAGTCATCCGCGAGAATGCCATATGCGGAAGCTTTCGCACGAAGACTGGATCTCTTCGAAACGATGCGAACTTCCGTAACGGAGAATCGGTGGATGATCGCTTCGGCCGCATCGGGTTCGGACTTTCCCTGAGCCTTTTGCTTCTTGATCTGCTTTTGCCGAATGAGATTTTGCCATCTTGCCGCGGTGCACACGATCATGTAGTCGCTCGTGGTTGGCCGGAGCGATGAATTCGGGGGCGTGTAAGCATGATCATCCACAATGACGACGCCGCCGTCGGGTGTGGCCACGCCTTTTCTCAGACTGCCCTTGGTGCCCAGCTCGGCAAGAATGTCGAGCGTCTCACGTCCGGACGGTCTTGCCTCCAGCCTATCGATGATATGCGGGAGGATGACAACTACGTTATCAGCGAAGTGAAGTAACATCTTCGAATCGCTGGCGGATGGCGTTTCGTCGATAATGAATGCCTTTGCCATGAGGAACCTCTTTCAGATGTTGGTGAGATGCCGGTTCAGTTTTTAAATTCAAAAACTACCTGCAGTTTAGGCCCTTTTAAAAAAAAGTAAAAGGGGGCTTCGCGGTGCGGATGTTCGCGGGATCGGACCCGCGGCCTACTCGGTGTCCCTTACAAAGTGGGCGGCACAGGATTCGGACCTGTGACCTCTTCGGTGTAAACGAAGCGCTCTAACCAACTGAGCTAGCCGCCCATAAGAACAAAGAAGCAAATTGCCTTACCGTTGCGCGCGATGTTCTTATTTTAGAACCTGTCTCAAAAATACTCCAGCCCGCGTTGCGGGATATTTCCGCGGAAAGAGCCGAGATCGCGGGCAGAGTACTTTTGAGACAGGTTCTAGCGAGAAATCCGTTTTTTTCCAACTATATTCACGGTTCATCCGCCACCTTGTTGAAAATATCTCGATGAGGTATCCTAAAAACAAGAAAGCGGACTTTCTTTTTTATTTGCCTTTCGTATAGACTTATTATCCATGATCGTTTTTCAAGGAGTCTCTAAAAAATTCAATAGCGGCGACCAGACGGCACTTGAGGACGTGACGTTTGAAGTTGACCCCGGCGAATTCGTTTCGCTTGCAGGGAGATCCGGCGCAGGGAAGTCCACCATTATCAAGCTTTTGATCGGCGAGGACAAACCCACCAAGGGACGTGTTTTCTTCGGTCAGTATGAGGTGAACAAATTGCACGACAAGGAGCTTCCGGCGTTTCGTCGGCATATCGGTGTCGTTTTCCAGGATTTCCGGCTCTTGCCGACGAAAAGCGCCTATGAAAACGTGGCGTTCGCTCTTGAGGTGGCGGGTCGCCCCCAGCGCGAAATCGAGGAACTTGTGCCGCAGGTGCTCGACATGGTCGGACTCGCCGACAAGATGAAGAATTTTCCGAATGAGCTTTCCGGCGGCGAACGCCAGCGCGTGGCGATTGCGCGCGCGATGATCCATCGCCCGGAGGTCGTGATCGCCGATGAGCCGACCGGCAACCTCGATCCGTTCCATACGTTCGAGATCGTGAAGTTGCTTGAAAAGATCAATGAACTCGGCACGACAGTGCTTTTGGCGACGCACGATAAAGAGGTCATCAACAGCCTGGAACGCCGCGTGATAACGCTTGATCGCGGCAGGATCGTTCGCGATGAGAAAAAAGGAAAATATATACTTGTATAAACCATGTTCACCATCATCTCGCGCATTTTTCATTTCGGTTTCAAGAATTTCTGGCGGAACGGCTGGCTCACGACGGTTACGGTCATGATTATGACGCTCGCACTCCTCGTTTTTTCGTGGCTCATTTTCTTCGGCGTCGTGACGAGCCGCGCCGCCGCATCCATCGAGGATAAGATCGATATCAGCGTTTATTTCAATACCAACACGTCGGAAGATGAGATCTTGAGCATTCAGCAATCGCTTGAGGGTTTGTCGCAGGTGCAGAGCGTCGATTATATCTCGCGCGACCAGGCGCTCGCGATCTTCAAGCAGAATCATGCCGGCGATACGACGATCACGCAGGCGGTGAACGAACTCGATACGAATCCGCTGGAAGCGTCGCTCAATATCAAGGCGAAGAATCCGAGCCAGTACGGCGCGATCGCCGATTATCTGAACTCAAGCGACCTTTCGCAATACGTTGATTCCGTAAGCTATACCCAGAACCAAAGCGTGATTGATCGGTTGGCGAAGATCGTGAAGACCGTCGAGGTCGGCGGTGTCATTGTCATGATCGTGTTTGCGCTCCTTGCAGGATTGGTCGTCTTCAACACCATCCGGCTTGCGATCTATTCCAGCCGCGAGGAGATCGGCGTGATGCGCGTCGTGGGTGCTTCCAATGCGCTTGTCCGCGGCCCCTTCGTCGTTGAAGGGACCCTCTGCGGCGCGATCGCGGCATTGCTCTCGCTCATTATTTCCGCGCCCATTCTTTTTGCCATAAATCCCTATCTGAACATCTTTATCCCGGGCATGGATCTGTTCCAATATTTCCTGTCCCATATCGTCGCGCTTTTCTTCTATATTCTGTTCTTCGGCATTGTTCTCGGTGCCGCTTCGAGCTTTGTCGCGGTCAGGAGATATCTAAAGAATTAGACGGGATGCGGGCTTATATTCTCCGTTCCCGTCCCTGTCGGAGATCTGGGTTTTAGAGCAATTTTAGATCTCGTTTCCTGATGTGGTGATGGGGAAAAATGAAAAATCCAGCAAAATCAGGTATCCTAGGCCGAAAAAACTTTAGATTTTTTTAATCTTTGAAGTTGCATACTTAATGGTATGCGTATTCTTCTCATTGAAGACGAGCGGGAGATTGCGGAATTTATCATACGCGGTTTGCGCGCCGAACGGTTTGCCGTGGATTGGACAAGCACCGGAGAGGAAGGACTTGGATGGGCTAAAGTGAACGATTACGATGTCGGTGTTTTTGACGTGAAGCTTCCGGGTATGAGCGGTATCGATGTTTGTCGTGCGCTTCGTGAACGGAAGAAGGAATTTCCAATTATTATGCTTTCCGTCACGAGTGATGCCATCACGAAAGTCGGCGCATTGAATGCCGGTGCCGATGACTATCTCTCGAAACCGTTCTTCATGGCAGAACTTCTCGCGCGCATGCGGGCACTTTTGCGGCGTGAACACCGGACGATCAATCCGATTCTGCGCATAGCTGATCTTGTTCTTGATGTTGCGAGTCATACGGTTCAGCGCGGAAAGAAGAATATTCGTTTGAACCGGAAAGAGTTTTCCCTGCTCGAGTATATGATGCGGCATGCTGGAACGACCTTAACGCGCGGTATGATCCTTGAGCATGTGTGGGATATGAATGCTGATCCATTCACCAATACGGTTGATGTTCATATTCGCTTTCTGCGTCAAAAGATCGATGAGGGCCATAATATCAAGCTTATCAAAACGGTACATGGTTACGGCTATAAAATAGAGGTCTGACAATAAAATCACATGCCGGTTTTTATGGTGGTAAATACTGTTATTGCGATTACGGCTCTCATCTTCGGGGCATTTACACTTCGCCATGAACCAAGGAACGTTGCGTATCAATCGTTTTTTATTTTTACTGCGGGTGTCGCGCTCTCAGCGTCGGCAAAATTATTTTTTCAGGAAGATAAAAATTTCTTGGTGTTTCTTTTTGTATGGTGGGGATTTGATCTGATGATACTGGGGATTTTTTCTTTAGCGGGCGTTTCTCCTGACGGGAAGCTTCAATCATGGTCCGTCCTGCCGATTGTATCGTGGTTTATTCTTTTTATCTCGATACCGATATTGCTCGTTGCGGCGTCGTTCTGGACAAATCCGGATGCATTTTTTTGGCGGCAATATCACGACATTTTTCCAATTCTTGCTATTTTTGTCGCCCTTTATCTCATTATTAGTTTCCTTTCATGTGCGCATTATCGCGAAAGCAGATTTGGATTGCCATTTCATATTGTGCGAAGTTTGATCTTTGTAGTATCGTTCAGTGCCTCGGTGATATGCGTTTCCGACTTGATACTGCCCGATTTCGGTATCTATCGTTTTTCAACTGTCAGCAATTTCGTCGCGCTCGCTGTTCTTGTGATCGGTGGTTATGGCATCGCATACTATGATGTCGGGAATGGTGGTCTTGTCCTGCGAAGAGGAATTCCGTATTTCCTGTCTCTCGTCATGGTTGCGATCATTTTTTTCAGTATAGAATTTAGCATTGAAAAATTTTTCTATCAGAACGATGAGGTGGTCGATATTGCCGCTTCGGTCGTCGGCGCAATCGCTTTTTGCCCGTTGCGCGATTTTTTCAATAAAGTCACCGACAAAATATTTTTCAGAAATTCCTGCCGTTTTCTCGATGCCACCAAAGAATTTGGCGAACGATTGAATACGTCTTTTGATCGCGAAACGCTTCTTGCCGCAATTGCCGGATTTCTTCATGCGAGCATTCGGCCGACCGAAACGGTGTTCTTTGCCGTGACGGAAAATTCAAAAGAAACGACATTTGTTTCGGGGCTCGCAAAACCAGCCATCGCCGCCGCTGATTATGGCGCTCTCGCCGCACTTTTCCTTGATCGGGCACCACGCGATATCGTTGTTTCGGACGTCGTGCGTCTCTTTCATATCAATCACGGCGTTTCCGATGAGAAGGGTGCCTATGAAGAGATAAAGAAATGTGCCGCCCGACTTGGCGTTGCCGCTATCGTTCCAATCTCCGCTCGGGGGGACATAAAGATGATTATGATGGTTGGGCATAAATGCTCCGGGGCGCTGCTGGGTAAGGATGATGTCGAACTGCTTGGTATTGTGGCCCGCCGAGCCGCGATTGCCATTGAGAACTTCGAACTGCGCGAGTTGATGGACCAACAGACTGAAAAGTTCGAGAAGCGCGTTACGGATCGGATCAAGCGGCTGAAAAATATGTACGAATCGCAGTCAAAAATTCTGGCCGATGTTTCACATGAGTTCAAGACGCCGCTCGCCATTCTTAAGATGCATGCCAGTGTTTTTGCGGCAAGTAGGGACGCCGAACAGAAGAAGGCGTGGTATGTCATGGACACGACACTTGATAGACTTTCCCGTTTGGTCGGAAATATTTTGGACGTTGCGAGGACGAGCTCATTGCGTGACGGGCAATGTCATCAATACGTCGCCGTGAAAGATCTGCTTTTTGATGCGCGAGATGATTGCGCGCTTCTCGCCGAAGACAAAGGTATCCATCTTCATGTTTCGAGCGAGTCGATGTCGGTGTCGGGAGAGCGTGATAAATTGATGGAGGTGGTATTAAATCTTTTGAGCAACGCATTGCGACATACGCCTGCCGGCGGATCGATTGTACTTTCGGCATGTATGGTTGAGGGTGAAGCAGAAATCACTGTTTGCGATACCGGTTCAGGCATCTCGCGAGAAAATCTGCCTCACATTTTCGAGCGTTTCTATCGGATCGGCGAGAGTGATTTTACGGGAACGGGCATTGGATTGTATCTGTGCCGCCAGATCGTCGAAGGGTACCGCGGGACGATCGCCGTGGAAAGCCAGCGCGGCAAAGGAAGTTGTTTTACTGTCCGTTTGCCGCTTTCTACCGGTTATCCGTGAGCGCGCCTAAAAAGATTCAGGAATGATTTTTCTTGATTTCTGTATCCTGAATCTTGGATCTGAAATTTGGGCAATCGTGCTATAATAAATATTATGTACACCATCCCTCAGGAGACAATTTCTATGATTTATTCACAAATGGACGGAGATCTCGTGCTCGATAATCCTGAAAAGCATTATGTGTTGAGAATAAAGGATCTTCCGCAGGAAGATAAGCCGCGCGAGAAGTTGGTGAAATATGGTTCATCTCATCTTTCCGTTGGCGAGCTCCTTGCGATTGTGCTTGGCGTTGGTACCAAGAAAGAGGGTATCTTGGCGATGTCTCAGCGACTCATGAAGGAATATGGCGGTGCGGATATTGTTCATGAAAAAAATCCCAAAAAGATAGAAGCTTTATTCGGTATCCCGCTCGCAAAGGCATGCCAGATAGTTGCATGTTTCGAACTGGGGCGGCGATTTTTTGAGTCGCCGGCGACACAGAAGCTTGTTGAGCTTAGGACGGCAAGCCAGGTTTTTGAATATGCAAAAGATATGAGAAATCTTCCGAAGGAATGTTTGCGGGGGCTTTATCTTGATGCTCGATATCAGGTGATTCATGACGAGATTATTTCATTAGGAACATTGACGTCAAACATTATTCATCCGCGGGAGGTTTTTCGCCCGGCGCTTGAATATTCGGCTTCTGCGGTGATTCTTGTCCATAACCATCCTTCGGGCGTTGCGACGCCCTCCGATGCGGATATTGCGATCACGCGGCAGATCGTCGCGGCGGGGAAAATGATCGGCATCGGGGTTTTGGATCATCTGATCGTGACCAAGCAGAAATTCGAGAGCGTGCCGGTGGAATATTAAAAGATGATTCACCATTTTCAATTTTCGAGGGAATTTTTGAAAATTGTTAAATTGCAAAGTTGAAAGTTTCATGAAAATCTTATCTTCAAATATGCATTCACGAGATAACCGGAGCGGGCAGGCGATGCTACTGGCTGTCCTTACGCTTGGCGCGACGATGCTCGGAGCAACGACGATCGCAGGGCTTTTGATGCTGTATCAGATACGACAGACCACGGATTTCGGACATTCGGCACAGGCGATCTTTGCGGCCGATGCGGGAACGGAATGGGCTCTTTATAACCAGATTCAACAGCAAAATGTTCCATTGCCGGGCGATCCTCCGGGGGCGCTTTCGGATGGCGCGGCGCTTACGGCAACGTGCTATGATGCTTCAAATGCGGAAACGGCCTCTTGCGTTGCAACAACGTCCGCCTATGCGATCTCGATAGGTTCATCGGGAGGTACGCGCCGCGCTTTCCTTGCGACTTTCGGAAATGCCACTGGAACGTTGCCATAGGATGTTATTCCGTATTTATCGAACCAGAATTGGAATCCAGAAAGGTTCGAGGTTCCGTGCCTCTCCTTCGTCCCGACGTGGGACTTTGGATGGGCACGGCACGGTATGGGATGAGATCGCGTTTTCCGGAATGAAGTAAAAATTATGGACAAAAAAGCCGCAGAACAGAGGATCGTTAAATTGCGGAAAGAGATCGACCGCTACCGTTACGCGTACCATGTGCTCGATGAGTCGCTTATTTCCGATGCTGCACTTGATTCGCTGAAGAAGGAACTGTTCGACCTCGAGACCGAGTTTCCCGATCTTATAACGCCGGATTCGCCGACCCAGCGGGTGGCGGGAAAGCCGCTCAAGGAATTCGCAAAAGTGAAGCATATCGAGCGGATGACATCGTTCAACGACGCGTTCTCGGAGGAGGACATGCAGGCGTGGTTCGAACGGTTGGAGAATTATTTAAAATCGCCGGTCGAAAATCTCCGGTCGAAGGTCGCTCCCTTTTATTGCGAGCTGAAGATCGACGGTCTCGCGATCGAGCTGGAATACGAAAACGGCGTTTTTGTTCGCGGTTCCACGCGCGGCGATGGCATGATCGGCGAAGACGTGACTCAGAATCTCCGTACGGTGGAAGCGATTCCGCTGAAACTTTTTCCGATCGACGAGATCGGAAAAAATCTAAAAGACCTGCATCTTGATCCCGATCGCTATGATCTTGCCGTTCATCACTTGATCGTTCGCGGCGAGGTCTTCATCACGAAAAAGATATTTGCGGCCGTGAACCGCGAGCAGGAGAAAAAAGGATTGAAGCCGTATGCCAATCCGCGGAACATCGCGGCCGGATCGCTTCGCCAACTCGATCCGAAAGTGACCGCCGCGCGACATCTTGATTCCTGGCAATATGATATCGTGACCGATGTTGGCCAGACCTACCATGAGGAGGAACATCTTCTTTTGAAAGCTTTCGGATTCAAAACGAACCCGCATAATCGTCCGGCGAAGAATTTGCAGGAAGCATTCGCGTTTCGCGACTATTGGGCGGAACCTGCGCGGCGGGAGAAATTGGATTATGAGATCGACGGCACGGTCGTCATCGTGAACGACAATGCGACGTTTACGCGTGCCGGTATCATCGGCAAGGCGCCGCGCGGTGCGATGG
>CAZWWZ010000029.1:0-6059 GCA_964637795.1 uncultured Candidatus Saccharibacteria bacterium
ATATCTTCTTCCTGCCGGCGGTATCGCCAAGCATCCCCCAGATCGGCACGAACACCGCGGCCGCCAGAATATAAGCCGTTGAGATCCACGCGGCATCGGAAACGCTGATCGAAAAAGCACTGATCATCTTCGGCAGAGCGAGACCAACCACCGTCTGATCCATGCCGCCCAAAAAAGTGCCGAAAATAACCGTGATAAGCACCCACCATCGCACCTTATTTTCCCGTGCCGACGGCGCAGGGATTGTCGCTATCTGCGTTTCGGTCATAGCAAACTATTTCACATAAACCCAGATTTTCGCGGACATGCCGTTTTTGAGCTCCGGATATTTCTCGGGATCGAACCGGACCTTAACATCAAACTCATTGGTCGGCCGTTCGTCGGAAACGTTGAAAACCACGTCGCTCGCGCGCGACGTCTCGCTTATCTCATCAACAACGCCCTGATAGCTTTTCGATCCGAACGCATCAACCGTAAAGGTCGCCGGATCGCCCACGGCGATTTTTGACAAACCCTTGTTTTCGTCGAGATGGCCGACAACGCGAAGATCGGACGGATCGATCATCTGCACCACATAGCTTCCCGCGGCCGGACTCACAAGCTGGCCGACATCATCGCTCACCGCGGTAACGATACCCGTGGTCTTTGCCTCCACGACCTCGTCTCCCACACGCGCTACCGGTTGATCTTCCACGACCGTATCCCCGACCTTCACGAATATTTGATTCAGGATGTCTGCGTTCTGTGGCGAGAGATTTATCAAGGTTCCCGATATGACCGATTGATCGATATAAACCGTTCGGGATGAAACATACCAATATGCCCCGCCGCCCAAAACCACAGCAAATGCGACAACAAACCCTACGATCACCATGACCCGACGGCGATGCGCATGAGGTGCCGTTTCTTTTCCTGCAAGCTCCTTTTGATTTTTTATTTCTTCAGCCATATTTTTAGAAGTTATTGATACGATCGCCCACCGAGAGACCGGACACTATCTCGGTCATGCCATCATCTCCCGAGATGCCTACGGTCACTTCTTTTTTCTCAAGCGCATTGCCGTTCTGAACCATGACAAAATTCTGATCGTTATCGGAAATGATTGATTTGCCCGGAACCTCGACCACATTATCATGTTCCGCCGTCTTAATATGGACGGCCGCCGTCATGCCCGCCTTGATCCGGTCATCCGCATTTATGAAATGCAATGTTACTTTGTACGCGAGCGATCCATTCACTTCCGTCCCCGCAGCATCGATCGTGGTTACCGTTGCCGGAAATACCGTATCGTTGCCGTATGCATCAAGCGTCACGTTCGCCGCATCGCCTTCCTTTATTTTTGCGATGTCCGATTGCGACACATAAATCTCGATCTTCAATCCTATATCATTCGTAACGGAAACGACCGGCGTTCCCGGGCTGACAACCATGCCGATCTTCGCCGTAAGATTGCGCACCGTTCCGGAGAATGGCGCCGTAAGCGTTGCGTGATCAAGCGCGACTTCGGCGCTCGAAACAGCCGCCTGCGCCTCGGCAACAACGGCTCTCTGCGCCTCTATCTGCTGTTGCGTCGCGCCCGCCTCTGCGAGAGAAAGCTCGCTTTGTGCAACCTTCAAATCTGCCTGTGCGCTTGAAAGCGCATTTTCCGAAACCGTCAGTCCCGCAATCGCCTGAACAACCTCGCCGCGTGCCGTTACGATATCTGCACGATAAGCAGCGAGCGTTGCCGCGGGCACCGAAGAATCCGGCGTCGCATTATTAACATAAACCGCAAGTTCATCAAGATAGGATTTCACTGTTTTTAAATTGGCGCTTGCAATATCTGACTCCGCCACCGGATCGGAGCTTGTTGCATTCATGGACGCATACCAAGCGTTGAACACTGATTGAAGCTCTACCCGTTTCGATTCTATATTTATCTTTGCCTGTGAATCGCTCATTGCGACCAAAAATTCCGGATTGTTATATTGCGGGTTACTGAATAAATTATCCGTTTGATTACGAATGGCGTCGTCGGCTGCGGCATATGCGCTGCCATTGCTCGCATCAAGTGACGCCAATGCGGAATCAACTGCCGATTGCGCGCTCGACACACCGTTTTGATCGATCTGCAACTGCTCCGGTCGAGTGCCATTCGTAAGATTATCAAGGTTTGCCTGCGCCGCCGCAAGTGCGGCATTCGCCTGCTGGACCGCCGCCTGGAGCGACGAACTATCAAGCCGCACAAGCACCTCGCCCGACGTAACGGCATCGCCCTCCTTCACGTCAACGGACGCAATTTGCCCTCCTTCTTCAAAGGAAAGATCGACGCTGTTTTCGGCGAGCACATTGCCGGATTCATTGAGCGATGAGATCGCATTGCCGCGAGTTGCCGCAACCGTATCAAATGAAGGAGCTCCGCTCGTCTTCACGTACCACACGACGCCAATGGCAATGAGCACTATCACGAACACGCCGCCGGCGATCCAGGGCAATATTTTTTTGTTGATATGTATAAGTTTCATAAGATGATTAAATTGATTGTTTCTTTTTTAGACCTGCCGTCGCTGCTTTTTCGAGTAAAGCCATCAATTGTAATCTTTCGCGCCTATCGAGCACCGAGAAAACCTTTTCCAGGATCATACCTTGATGGTTCTTTCCTTGCTTCAAAAGTTTTTTTCCGCGCGGAGTAAGCTTGATATGCACCGTGCGGCGATCGTCCGGATCAACCATGCGCAAAAGTAATTTATTCTTTGCCATGCCGTCAATC
This sequence comes from uncultured Candidatus Saccharibacteria bacterium, assembly GCA_964637795.1. Lineage (GTDB taxonomy): Bacteria > Patescibacteriota > Minisyncoccia > UBA6257 > 2-01-FULL-56-20 > CAJAQL01. Next base: position 2,750 of record CAZWWZ010000029.1, read on the forward strand.
AGGAGCGTTACCGCCGGCGGCGTAATGAAAAGATTTCGGGCAATATCCCGCATGGACGGCGCACCGCACTCATCAACATAATGCAAAACGGCAAAACTGCCGAAGGTGCACTGCATATTCAATGCCGTGTTTTTTTTCATATTTTCCTTTGCCTCCTCGCGCAGCCGGCGTCCGATGGCAAAAAAAATAGCCGGAAAACCGGCTGATTTACCGATTCCATCCTTTTTTTCTTTTTTCATTTACGAATGAAATAGTTATGTTACTTAACTATTTTAGAATAGCGCTACCGTATAAAAAATGCAAGTATTCATGATAAAAGGATGTGCGCGCGGCAGGACTCGAACCTGCAACCAGTCGTGTATAAGGGCTTGCCCATAAAATCGAATCGCTCGGAAACTATAAAAGCGTGTGGACGCGGCAGGACTCGAACCTGCAACCAGTCGTGTATAAGACGACGGCTCTGCCAATTGAGCTACGCGTCCATACGTTTTTATAGTTTCCCCCCTCCTGATCTTAAGACGACGGCTCTGCCAATTGAGCTACGGGCGCATCGTTCAATATATTACTTTAATTTTCCTCTCCTTGCCAGTCGCGAAACGATATCTTTCTTTTTTGTTATACTATGAAGAATCATTTATGATCATTGTTTTTACCGGCAACGGGAAGGGGAAGACCACGGCATCACTCGGCCAAATGATGCGCGTTCTAGGACGCGGCAAAACGGCGCTCATGATCCAATTCATCAAGGGCCCATGGATCTCGGGCGAAGATGAATTCTCTAAAAAGTTCGGCATACCGAAGAGCACATTCGACATCCGGAAAATGGGGCTTGGTTTTGTCGGCATCCTGGACGATAAACTTCCCCTGGAAAGCCATAAAGCCGCGGCACAAAAAGGACTTAAAGCCTTTATCACGGAACAGAAATCCGGAAAATGGCATCTTATCGTCCTCGATGAGATCAATGTCGCCGTTTCGCTCGGGCTCCTTACCGTAAAAGAAGTGCTTGATGCGATCTCCGATTTTCCGGAAGACCGCATCCTTATTCTTTCCGGCCGCGATGCCCCAAAGGAATTCATCGATCGCGCCGATCTCGCAACGGAAATGCGCGAAATAAAACATCCTTTTCGGGAAGGGACGCAAGGAAAAATTACCGTGGAATTCTAAAAAAATATCGAAGTCGAACTTCGATATTTTTTGTCATGGTCACGCAGCATCAGGAAAAGAAGAGGCAAATCCTATATCTCTTCTGTCGTTATCCGCAAAGGCGGATAATCCGTGCTCCAAATATTTTTATATAAACAAGGAACACAAATCCTCCGCCGGAGAACGACGATCTTAAATTGGTTTTATCTTGAATGGCTTCACTACGGCATAGAAATCATCCTGCTCGAGCGTCTCCTTCTCAATGAGCGCTTCGGCGATTTTTTTCAGCACCGGTTTATGGGTCTTCAATATTTTTTCCGCAGTTTCATAAGCGTTCATCAAGAAGTCATGCACCTGCGCGTCAATCTCTGAGGCGACTTCTTCGGAATAATCGCGTTCCGAGGTCATCTCGCGGCCAAGGAAGATCATGTCTTCGCTCTTTCCGAACGTGATCGGCCCGAGGTCGCTCATGCCGTATTTCGTGACCAACTGTCGGGCAAGCTCCGAAGCCTGCTTGAGATCACTGGATGCGCCGGTCGAGACATCACCAAAGATGAGCTTTTCCGAAGCATAGCCCCCCATCATCATGGCAAGATCGGCAAGAAACTGCGTGCGCGTTTTAAGATGTCGATCTTCGGTCGGCAATTTCATGGTAAAGCCACCCGCATAACCACGGCTGATAATGGAAACTTTCTGGATCGGATCGGCGTCCTTGAGCGCGACCGCAACAAGCGCATGGCCACCCTCGTGATATGCCGTCATCTCTTTTTCTTTTTGCGATATCATGCGGCTCTTCCGCTCCGGCCCGAGCAAAACTTTATCGGCCGCATTAAAGAGATCTTCCTGTCGGATCAGTTTCTGATTTTCTCGCGCGGCGATCAGCGCTCCTTCGTTCATCAAGTTAGCAAGATCGGCACCCGAGAATCCTGGCGTTCGCTGGGCAACCTTCCGCAGATCAATACCCTTATCAAGGACCTTACCTTCGGCATGGATTTTCAAAATTGATTCGCGATCGTTCAAATCCGGAAGATCGAGCACCACGCGACGATCGAAACGTCCCGGTCGCATCAATGCCGGATCAAGAATATCGGGACGATTGGTGGCCGCAAGAACAATGACCCGCGTGTCACGATCAAAGCCATCCATTTCAACAAGTATCTGGTTCAGGGTCTGTTCACGCTCATCATTCCCCCCTCCCATGCCAGCACCGCGCTGACGACCCACGGCATCGATCTCGTCAATGAACAATATCGAAGGAGCCGCCCGTTTCGCCGTCATGAACGCATCACGTGTACGCGATGCGCCGACGCCGACGAACATTTCAACAAACTCCGACGCGGAAATATAGAAAAACGGCACATTGCTTTCGCCGGCGACCGCGCGAGCGACCAATGTCTTTCCCGTACCCGGAGGTCCCATAAGCAAAATCCCTCGAGGGATACGCGCGCCAAGGTCAAGAAACTTTTTAGGATTTTTTAAGAAATCAACGACTTCGATCAATTCCTCCTTCGCCTCCTTGAGACCCGCGACATCTTTAAAGGTGACGCGATCCTTAAACGTGGAAAGACGGAGGTTTGAGCGCCCAAAATTGAACGCTTGGTTAGCCCCTGACTTCGCCGACCGAAACATGAACCAGAAGATCGCCGCGAGAAGAAGCAACGGCAAAATGGTCGGCAAGAGCAAGCTCATCCAATAATCCCATCCCGTCTGGTTCTGCACCTCGAGATCAACGCCCGCAAGCGCCGTCGAACTGACGTTCAAATTTTTCAGCGTCTCCGAAATGCCGCTCTCCGTTTCCTTTTCCGCAACAGCCTGCGAACCATCCTTCATGGCGACAGCAAGATCATTGCCATTTACTTTGATCTGCGTCACTTGACCGGCATTGATCTTATCGACAAGCTGGTTCAGATTCAATGTCGTCGGCGCCTTTGCCGGTTCGGCGAACAGCGAAAAAAGAAATGTAATAAAAAGCAATGTTACGATCGCCCACAGAATATTTTTCCAAAAGCGTGACATAGAAAATTATTTTAACAGGTTTCAGTATAACACAGTTCTTTCTATTTCGCGCCTTCTTTCCTTACGGTGCCGGGGGGGAGGGTTGAACTCCCATGGGATTGCTCCCGCAAGGCCCTAAACCTTGTGCGTCTGCCAATTTCGCCACCCCGGC
>CAZWWZ010000029.1:6159-8824 GCA_964637795.1 uncultured Candidatus Saccharibacteria bacterium
ATAACGCTTCCCACCAAGCCCGGAACGGCTTTTGCCAAAATTCCAACAACAATGGCGATCGCCGCATACAAAAGCTCATGGCTTGCTCCCTTCACCTTTTCCGGATCACCTGCAGCGGTCAAATACTTGAATGCTGCGACGATGATAAAGATAACTGCCAAAAGAATAAGGAAATAGAAGAGCCAATTAGTGATTGTGCAGAGCGACGTACCGACTGCGTTAATACTGTTAATATTGGAATTCGGCGCTGAAACCGGAGCACCCGGTACCTGTGCGGCCGCCAAGAGCGGCAACGCCAAAGACACGACCGGAATTCCAAAATTCAATGCAAACTGTTTTAATTTATTCATGATTTTAGTGAAATTATTCGACCTTTTTCATTTTTTTATAAATCGGCTACGGGCAAGCTAACGGGGAGGTCATACTTCCTTGACCATAAAGACTGCCAACGAGAAGCGGAAAACCTTTCGCAAGAAGAGCGACAATAATTGCAACTGCGGCGTAGGTTATCGTCCTTGTCCCTTTATGCACTTTTTCCGTATCATCTCCGGCCGTTACATAAAGATATGCAGCCCAGAATATCATAATAATCGCGACAGCGAGCAAAATCCAAAACATCCAATCCTCAATTGGGCAAAAAAGGCCCGTTCCCAGATTATTCACGTCACTCACGATCACTGGCGCAGGAGTGGCCGCGTTTGCGATTCCCGCAACCATCCAACCGAACAGGGAAAGCGGGGCTGAATATCTTGCCATATACATTAACTTTTGTTTCATTGGTTCTTGGGGCTATTTTTATTTTCGACCCTTTGTACACGAATTATATCATACATCGCGCGAAATCAAGAAAGGCTAAAAACCGTGAGTCATTTTTTCTTTATTGAGCCTCAGCAGGTACTGACCGATTGTCCGAACACGCTTCCTACAAGCGATGGAAAACCTTTCGCGGCAAGAGCAACAATAATACCTATGGCAGCATAAAATATTGCCCTTTTCGCCGTTGTCACCTGTTCAGCATCATCTTGGGCAAAGACATAAAGATAGGCAGCATATAAAACCATTATGATAGACACGCAAAGCGATATCCAAAACATCCAATTGAGAATTCCACATAAGTTAGTGACGACATCGCTCGTATTCTGCATAGTTAAGGTTGCGGCGAAAGAAGGCGCAGCTGTCGCCAGAGACAGAATAAGTACGGCAGGGATTCCTCTCGATGCTCGATTCAATAAGTTACAGGTTCCTCGCAATGCTTGACGCAACATGGTATTACGAGCCGGTAAAAACGCTTTTTATAATGTAGGTAACGCTTGAGGCAAAAATAACCACGACAAATCCAACGGCAGCATAAAGTAACGTTTTCTTTCCCTCTGAAAACTTTTCGGGATTGCCTCCGGCGGTCATCATCTGAAATCCGCCCCAGACAACCATGATGCCGCAAAGCGGTGTAGCAATAGCAAGGAGAAAAGTATTGAAATAACCGAGAACCGTTGTTAAATCCGTGGCTGGAGCAAGCGGGTTTGTAAGAGTTATTTGCGCGGAAACCGTGGATGCAAAAGCAAAGCTCCAAAGTCCGACGATAGCTCCGACCCATTTTTTAACAATGCTTTTCATAAAATGATTATATCACGATGGCTTATTGGCTGAAAGTGCTCGACGCACAGAAGCTCAGAGGGAATGATTTACCGATATATTGATCGGAATCTGACACAAACGCCGGCACACCCTCGGAGACGTTTAATTTACACGCATCCTGCCTGGAAATACCGAGGGAATTTAAAAATACCGTCTCTGCCGCTTCGCGCGTCGTCTCAAACGGCATTGAAAGGATGGTAATAATAAAGCTACTATCGGAAACATTATAGACAATACTATACGTTGATGTTTGCTGTTGAATTTCCACCGTCTGCCGATCTTCGGCGATATAGTCAGCACTCTTATAAAAATTATTCATGGTCACATTCCCTTTGGCCGTACCGAGCGTGAGCGCACTGCTGGTCGGAAATACTATATTTGACGTCACGGGCGTCGTATTCGTCGCTGTGGTCGTGGTGTTCACAGAGGTCGAAGGTAGCGTCCCTGTTTCTTCTCCTACCCCACCGGAAGTTGAGGAGTTTTTTTGAAATAGAAAGAATGCGGCAATGACGAGAATAATAACGATAATGACGAGAATAATAATGGTTTTCTTTTTCATTTTTTTATATTTATTATAAGCCGCATGTTCTAGCCGTACTCCACTTGCTCCAATTTGCGCCATTGTTTGAAAGAGAACATGCTTTTGCAATGTTAGTTGCAACATTTTTCGCGGCTGCCACGCACTGCGCATAAAGGGTTGGGTTGGTAATCGTGCTTGGGCTACCTACGTGCCATGAATGGTTAAAGGCAGAAGGACAATTGAGACCGGCGATTGTATTCGCCGAAAGATTAATCTGAAAAAGGCCGATGGAAACCGGTTGCCCATTAGTGGAAATATCGCCTCCCGCGACTGCGTTGCCGCTGCTTTCCGCATTACAAATTTCAGAAGCAGAGTTTGCGCTACTTCCCAGGCAAGTTGATTTAAGCTGGGTAACGCTACACGGTCCACTTGACGCCGGAGTGCACGTAACACTCCCCCCACTTTGATTTCCCTCACTCGGTGTCTGTATGTTGATCGGCGCAAGTGTCG
>CAZWWZ010000030.1:0-8781 GCA_964637795.1 uncultured Candidatus Saccharibacteria bacterium
CGGGAGCGGGACGATCCGTGCTTCCGGTCTTATGGATATCAATAAAGCACGGGTGGTCCGCCTTCGCGGACCATGACAATACAATATAAAAAAGAAGCGCGACGCGCTTCTTTTTTATGCCAACCCCAATTTCTTCTGACGTTCCAGTTCCGCTCGTTTATCGGCACGATGAATGGCCGAGAGCTTCCGTCGCCGACGGCTGACCGGACGATCCGTGAACCTGCGGGCGCGCGTTTCGCGCAAAATACCGCTCCGCTTCACACGCCGCGTAAAGCTATACAAAAGCGAATTTCCCGGCTCTCCTTCTTTTTTGCGTACTTCGATTGCCATGATAGTTATGCCACTGCGGCAGGAGCTTCAGCTCCGGGCGCCGCTGCCTTCTTCTTCATTTTTACCGCGATTTTCGCGCCCTTCACAATACCTTCTTTCACGAGAAAATTATGAACCGTGATCGTCGGCTGAGCGCCAACACCAACCCAATAAGAGACCCTCTCTTTATTGATCGTCGATTTCTTCGTAAATGCATTGTACGCTCCCAGGTCTTCAACCGGCGGCGCGATCATCTTGGATCGCTTTTCAGCGACAACAAGCCGATAGCTCGGCTGATGCTTCCTTCCGATCCGCTGTAATTTGATAGCTAACATTGGCTTAGATTATACGGCAGGGAAAGGGTCAATGTCAAATCCTGACGTCTTCCAGGGAGTCATTTCGAAGGGCGGAGCCAGTTCCGAGGATTTTGACCGTCATTCCGAGCTTCGTCTCCCTTTTGTCATTCCGAGCTTGTCGAGGAATCTCATATTCGATCACGTCACTGCAAGGACGAGTATTTTCTGTCGTCGTCCTAGAAACGGGACGATCCGTGCTTTTTGCTGATCTGAATGTCACGAGCGATCGGATTAATCAAGGAATTTATCGAGATCGTATCTCGATAATTTGAAACTGGATCCCCCGCCGGAGTTTATCCCGAGTCTCTCGAGGGACAGGAGCGACAAAGGAAAGGCCACAAGCAATCAAGGTGAGATTAAAAAATCATTAAATCGGATTTGACATATATTTTGACAAGATTATTCTAATAACGAAAGCAGCATCCGTATTGCAACGGATAAATTCTCTGTTTGGTACGAAAAAGCCGCGCTAAAGCGCGGCTTTTTCGTACCCCAAATTTTAGAAAATTTTAATCTCTGATTTTATATGATGACCGTACTCATAGCTGGGTCGGTCGTTCAATAGGATAGGATACTGCTTTTACCAAACAGAGGATACGGGTTCGAATCCCGTCCGATCCACATGAGCAGCAGAAGCGCTGTCCGCTGATATGGACGACGCTTCTACAAAAGAAACAGCCCCGTGAGGGGCTGTTTCTTTTTGCTGATCTGAATGTCACGAGCGATCGGATCAATGGGGAGTAAGTGGCACAATATGGCTCTCTAACCATGATGCTATTTCGGCGAGATTAAAAAAACATTAAAGAAGATTTGACATTATTGGGCAATGAAATACGATAAAGTACGAAGACCAGCATCCTGCAACCGCGGGATGAAAATCTCTGGACTGGCATAAAAACGACCTTCTCGTAAGGTCGTTTTTATTTAAGAATTTCTTAATCTTTATTTGTTACATTGACATAGTTCGTGTAGTGGGCTTTTCGTCTAACGGTAGGATACTGGTCTCGCCAGTCCAGAGATACGGGTTCGATTCCCGCAAAGTCCACTATGCGAACGATACAAAAAGCCCCGCCTTGCGGCGGGGCTTTTGCTGATCCGAAAGTCACAAGCGATCGGATCAATTAGGCTAAAAATCAAAGAGCGCATCATTTCTGATGCGTTCTTTGCCAGTCCGAACATAGCACTGGAACCCGGTTTGATAGCCTTGCCCTTAGTTTAACCAGATCAAAAACGTTGTCAAATAATTTTTTAGATATTTTTAATCTTTAATTTAATACCATGAGGCGCGGGGTGGGGGTGGCGTGGCGCTGGACCCGGTTTGATAGCCAAGGTCCACGGGGTTCGATTCCCCGCACCTCCACCCCGCGGCGGATCCACGGTAACGTGAACCTGAATCCCCGCCTGCGCGGGAACGACAGAAAGGGAAAAATATAATAACAATTTCAAATGCAAGAAACAGCCCCGCGAGGGGCTGTTTCTTTTTGCTGATCCGAAAGTCACAAGCAATCGGATCAAACACGAGAAAAAAATTTAACATATCTTTAATACAAGAATGTCATGATGATCGGATGAAAAATCCAAGCAAAGAAAGGAATCGCGATTATAAAAAAGCAAAATCCTACTATTTGAAGATTGGTAATATCTTTTGTCCGGCACTAAATGATGATATCACGTTCAATAGCGTCGGCTTTCGTCATCTTTTGCGCAAACAAGGAAAACGTCGCTTAAAAAATGAACAGCAACGAAGATTCTCGCTTCTCCCCTATGCAGAATGTATGCTTACTGATCCCAAAGCTATTTTTATTTCCACCAATAAGACAATAATTCAGCAAATCACTTGGCATGGACGAAAAATAAAGACTGTCTCTTCGGCTCAATTCTGGAACACAAAAACAACACGGGATGGTCATACCGTCACAATATTGGTTCGCCAAATAAATAATGGCAAGAAACATTTTTTCAGTATTTATTAGATAGATTTGGCAGAACAAAAATTCCCTCTTTTGAGGGAATTTTTGTTCTGCCCGTTACCAGCCAGAGACCGGTCAGGGGCTACCGCCCCACGGGCATATTTTTATGGTACACCGCAAAAACTCAATGTCAAAGGAAATTTAATGATTTTTTAATGTTTTCGAGATCGTATCTCGATAGACGCGGAAGAAGCCTATATCCCGGCTTTTGCCGGGATGACAAAGGAAAAAAATCATAATAACAATTTCAAATACAAGAAACAGCCCCGTGAGGGGCTGTTTCTTTTTGCTGATCCGAAAGTCACAAGCGATCGGACCAATTAGGCTAACCGATTACTGTCCCTGACCCCACGAGAACGAGGAGACGGTGAGCGGTACAGCGTTCGTCGGCAAGGAGATAGCTCCCGTTGTCGAAACAGCGGTTGCATCCGTACCGTCATAGTACTGCGCATCGTAAGCGTTCTGAATGGAGATGGCGAGTGATTCAGCAACATTGTTACCAGTGTTCGTAATCACGTTCGTCGGAGCCCAAAGCTGCAACGTAACCGGAGCACCCGGCGAGACAACAAGCGAAGAACTCGTGTTCGTCGTTGAAGTCGCGAAGGTCCACAGGGCGTAAGTACCAGTGCTGGAGCTTACGGTATCCGAGAAGAACGTCGCGCCCATGCCGCTGTTCGCGGTCGAGGTCGTTACGTCAACCGAATTCGAACCCTTAAGAACAACATTGTTCAAGAAGGTTCCCATATCCGGAATATTGCTACCGCTGAAGGTCAACTTCAGGTTCGCGAGTTCCACCGGACCGGCGTTGTTCGCCGTGAGCGTGATGGAACCGATCTGCTGAAGCGGCTGTTTGCCGTTCTGCGTGAACGAAGAAGGTGAAGTATTCACCGTCAACGTGCTGCGCAAGACCGTCATCGGGTTGCCCGAACCATAACCCGTAACCGTCGTCGGCTGGTTCGATGTCTGACCAAGCGCGGTTACCGCACTTGAGCTCGCGATCGAGAAGATATGCGACGAATTATCCGTTGCACCGTTGCCGGAGTACGAAGCCACATCACCCTTCAAGGTAATGAGCGACGTATTTCCTTGCGGAACAATGATCGGATTCGAGAAATGGAAGGCATACGTGTACGCCTGCTGGTACGTGTTCTGATAGATCGGCTGGCCTCCTGTCTGATTAGCACCACCCGACAAACCAGTCGACGTAAAGGTAACAGACTGTGCCGGAACCACGAAAAGCGTGTATGCATTCGCAGCCGAACCGGCAGTCTTTGCCGTTACCGTCACAACATCATTGGTTGACGTGGCCGTCACTAAGGCTGTCGTACCTGCCGTCGTGTTAATTGCAGTGGCAATAGCCAGTGCAGTTGTACCCGTAGCGGAACTGGTTGCTACTAAAGCCGTAGTAAACGGAATAGAACCAACATAGCCCGTAAAGGTCGTCGAAGCAGACGGAGTACCAACAACTGTGATGGTGCCCATCGCCGTAGTGGAAGCTACAATCGGAGTCGACTGACCGGTCTGCGTACCATTTGTGATGGTCGACGTACCGACAGCAACCGCCGATCCTCCTGTTCCGAGGTTCGTCGAACCGCTCCACAACTGGACGTTGCTGAACGCCGGAAGAGCAGTCTTGTTGTTCGCTGTCGCGACATCGGTAACCGTAAGGTCAGTGACCTTGACCGGCTCGATGTTCGACGTTTCCTGCAAACGATAGACCGCCAAGGTGTTACCCGTGGAACCCATCGTCAAGGTCGTCGCCGCCGGCTGGCTGGAATCAGCCGCAACCGACATCTGCGCGGAACCCGCGAAGTACAAGGACTGACCTGTCACGACGCCACCCGTAAGCGAGATAGCGCTGTTCGAGACCATGCCCGTACCCGTGAAACCGCTCAATTCGGTCGACGGCGTGAATTCACTGGAGTATGAAGATGTCGCCGAGGACAACGTGTCCGCGTAAACATCAACATTCACCGTGGAACCTGCCGGAACGTTGAACGGCGTGCCGGAGAACGTGTAGACGCCCTGTTGATTGAGCGTTCCCTGCGTTGTACCGAACTGCGTACCGTTCACCATCAGCTTCAAGTTCTGGAAGACATGAGAAGCCGTGTTTATCGTACCAAGCGGTGACAAAACGATGCTCACGTTATTCACGTTCACACCTTCAGCCGAGGAAGCCGCAAGCGAGTACGAACCGATCTTAAGGTTCGCAACACCCGCCGCGACGCTCTGATTGCCAAGAGCATTGTTTGCCGTGACAACCAAGCTCGACTGGGCAAGCGACAATGCGCTGCCATTCGCACCGGACGTCTGGGCGGACTTGCTCGAGATCATACCCTGCAAGTTGTTTCCAGCCGGCTGGACAAGATTGGCCGTGACCGTCTGGAAGTTCGCCACGCTCTCAATGTCAGCTCTCAACGAGAGGACACGAGTCGTGTTCGCCGGGATCGTGTAGTTGATCGGCGAGCCGGACGTACCAAACGAATCATTGTAGGTCAATGTACCCTGGCCGGTGAATGCACCTCCGGAACCAAGAGTAATGCCCGTGCCTGCGACAAGCGACGCACCACCGTTGGTTGACGGAGGCTGGTTGATGGTTGTACCCACCTGACCACCCGCATCATCAACGATCGATACGTTCTGAACCAAGTTCAGCAATGACGTATCCGTTGCGGCGTTGCCGTTGAAGTTCACGCCATTGAAAACGAGCTGGAAGGGAAGGTACTGGACCTTCACTGCTTCACCCGCTGCATAGACATCGAACTTCGCAAGCGTGATGGACGACTGCCCCTTTGCAATGTTACCAGTCGGCGTATTCGCATCCTGCGTGACCGTTATCTGGCCCTGCTGGATGGTTACCGGGGTGGTACTGTTCATACCAACCTGGGAATAGGTCGTTACCGGAACATTGTACTGGGAATCAACCGCCAAAACATCATAACCGTTCAAGATCTCGAACTGGAAGTTGTAGCTCGGAGAGCCCATGACATCCGCAAAGACCTGAACGTTATTGGAGCCGGTATTCAAGACGCCCGGGGTTGCCGAAGCATCAAAGTATGCCGTTCCATCCGAAGCAACGGTCGCCAAGGTCGCACCGACCTGCGTGCCGTTCACCATCAATTTCACGTTGCGGAGATCGCCTTTGTTGGCGGAACCGATAACGTGGAAGTTGATGCCCTTAAGGTAAACCTTGCTGTTCTGCGGAGTGAAGGTCCACGCGCCGACGAGGTTATTCTGCGTGCCGGCAGTCACCTGATTGCCAACCGAAGCAGACTCGATCTCAACGCTTGCAAGCGCCGGATTCTGAACCGTCGTCACCGTGAACAAATTACCGTTCACAGGGAAGGTGCCCGAAGGCGTCAATGCATTGTTCGACGCATCAAATGCCGTAACATCAGACGCAGAATTCAATGCAAATGACACTGTGTTTCCAGAGGAGAGGCCTCCCGAGACATCAATTGCCAAGGTAAGCGTAACCGTCTGGCCAGCCGGAACATTCAAGCTCAAGCCGGAGAAATCAAGAACGCCCTGGTTCAACGAGTTGTACTGGTAAAGAACCTTGCCGTTCTGGGTAAGGTACGCACCAGAAACTGAACTGTCGGACAAGACGCCAAGCTTGTGGAATTTAACTTCCGAAACCGTGACGCCCGCCGAAGTACCGGCCGTGAAATTCACAGCGAGAACCGGAACGCGCGCCGCGCCATAACCCGTACCCTGGCTCGAGATCAAAGATCCCGTTGCAGGATTGGATGACGCAACACTAACTGCAAGACCAGTTGCCGGAGCTGCAACACCCGTCGTCGTCTGCGCACCACCTGTCGTCGTACCTGTTGTGGTCGTACCCGTGGTCGTAGTCGTCGTTGTGGTTGTCGTAGTCGTACCGACACTCTGGGAAGCTATGAACGCTCTGGTCTTAGGACCAAAGTAACCAGCTGCAGGCGTGATACCATTCGCCTTCTGATACTTCGCCAACGCGGCTTGCGTCGCGGTGCCAAAGTAACCAGTCGGAGCGGTAACAGCCGTCAGCTCACCGCCGTTGATCAACATCTGCTGCAACGCGGTCACATCAGCGCCTTTCGAACCGAGGGTGAGGTCCTTGGTGTAATTGTACGAAGATGTGGTCGCGGTGGTCGCTGTTGACGACGTACCGAGCTGAGCCTGCAATTGGGCGATCTCGGCGAGAAGCGCCGTGATCTGTGCCTGCGTGGAAGTCGTATCGGCTTTCGCAACAGGGAGGACAGCCGCGCCAAAGGCCCACACTAATGTGGACACGGCGAGAGCTGCCGAAACCAATTTTTTACTCATTTTGTTTAATTATTAATCTTTATTTAGTGTTCGACCTTTGTATCCGTTACTGGATACAAGCGTCGTCGACCTTTTTATCCTGGATCCCCGCTTTGGTTCGATTGCTCTCACCATAAATCGCGAGAACGGCAGGAAAGGAATCCCACCTTTTTTCAGTACCGCTTACGCCGATCCGCTTTACCCGCGACGTGAGGTTTCACGAATAAAGAGAAGGGCGGAAGAGGGTTCGTTAACAATGTTCAATGTCATCATCCGACCAAGTCGGATGATCCGTGCTTTTTATAATCTTACGATTGAAAGCACGGGTGGTCCGCCTCCGCGGACCATGACTCACAGAAAGAAAAAACTCGCTTCGGTTGAAGCGAGGGCTGATAAAATTTTACCCTGAATCCCCGCTTGCGCGGGAGTAACAAAGTAAAACGTTTTGGTTCAGTCCTCACTCCGAACCATATTTACCTTATGTATTACTCTATATCCAACCGAAAAGTTTCGCAATACTTCACGACCCTTTCCGGCGGTGCACCAGATACAACGAAAGAGCATGGAGAAAGGTTACGGGATTCCACTTCTTTGTCATCGTCCCCGAAGAGGGACCATCCGTGCTTTTTAAGACTGGAAGCACGGGTCCCGGAAGATGACTAAAGGAAGACTCAAGAACGACAGAGAGCGGTAATTCGGCAAAACGGCAAAGTCGGTCATCCTGAGCGGAGCCTGTCCCGAGGTTTTATGAGGGACGAAGGATCTCGAGGGATTCCTCGACAGGCTCGAAATGAAAAAAATAGTTATAAATAATCCGGCAATTGCCGGATTGCCGGACCAAGAAAGCACGGGCGGTCCGCCTCCGCGGACCATGACAGAAGGATCACGTAAAAAGAAAGAAATCCTCTGCCATGACACAGACCATGACGTACAGTTACAAAAGCTGCCTCACTCTGTAAGAAACGGCAGGGCCGCCGGAACCGATGCGCTCAACGAGATTACGTTCAATAAGTTCTTCAAGATCGTAACGGATCGTACGCTCACTGCAATCCGGCAAAATCTCCTGGATCTCTCTTAATTTGCAATTGCCGGATTGCCGGATTTTATCCAAAATCGCTATCTTGCGATTGCCGGATTTTATGACGCTGGTTGCACTGCCGGATTCGGAGGTCATGGGAAAAGACGGAAGCACGGGTCGCCCCTCTTCAGGAACAATGACGGTGGAATCAGGGAGGGTGACGGAGGGGTCGGAGGGAAGAACGGAAGGATTAGATTCCTCCTGGGTCCCCGCCTGCGCGGGAACGACAGAAGAAGAAACCGCAGATACAGAATATTGTTCTCTCGATGCAACAGAAGGTTCCTGTTCTTGGATTCCGGCTTTCTCCGAAATACGCGAGTGAGAAAGCACGGGTCGCCCGCCTCCGCGGACGATGACAGAAGGATTGCGAAAGACAGCAGAAGAAGACGCGTGAGTTACATCATTCATAACCACATCCTTTGACTTGGAGAAGAATTTTGAAGCATCAACTTCGTCGCTCTGATCGATGCATTCGATAACGGCGTCATTCATGACGGCTATCTCGCGGAGAAGAACATCCCCGTTCGCGATACTGATCATGTTCAGGTCCACGGAAAATTTCACGAGAGCATCGATTGCGGCAATCGTTTTTGCCGCATTGCCGTATTCTTCGGCATTTGCCGAGATCAAGAGATCCATAGCCTGGGATTCAAGCCTATCCTTGACGCCTGATTCGGCAATCTTTGCCGATATACGGAAAAGCGCATACGCAATCTCGTAAGCTTTTTTTGCCGCATAGCCCTTTTTGCCGGATTCGAACATTACGGAAAATAGTAATACGGCA
>CAZWWZ010000031.1:0-8446 GCA_964637795.1 uncultured Candidatus Saccharibacteria bacterium
CCGGACCTTTCGTTGGGCCGCCGCAGGAAGAACAATAGAAAACGAATTTCCCTGCCGTGGACGGAGCGAACTGGATCTTTTTGGTTACACCATCAGGAAGCGCCGCGTTGAAGCCAAGATCCGGCTGGGTAAAATCGTATGTTCCGCCGACCGCCTTGATCTCGAGATCTACCGTGTCGCCGACATTCACCGCGATGGTTGAAGGAGAAAACTGGCCGTTCTGAACCGTGATATTGAAACTGCGATATTTCGCCACAACGCCGGGAGCGGCAGGAGCCTCCACCTGCGGCACGGCGACACCGCCCGTATTGGTCGCTCCGGCTTCAGGAACAACGACATTCGCCGGGAGCGGCAGAAGCGTCGTCGAACTTGCAGGCGCCGAAGATGAAGTCGCCGACGGCGAACCCGGATTGCCGGATGTTGATCCCGGAGCGTTTCCCTTCTTTCCCCCCATCATCACAAAAGCAAGAATAATGACGATCACAACAACGACGACGACGATTGCAATAATAATACTTTTTTTATTGATTGATTTCATATTTTTTTCTTCGCTACCTACCTTTTTCGCCTTTTACATTGTTTTTATTATAACAGCGCCGCCACATAAGATTCAATGAAAGTTATACACAGCCGAAAGGATGTCATTCCCGTCCTTCGGAAAACATGAGAAGTATTTCCGTCATCGTCCGATATAGTCGGACGATCCGTGCTTTTCAAAATAGGAAGCACGGGTCCCTCCGGCCAAACCGGAGGATAACAGAAAGGATGAGACCCCTCTGGATCGGATCCACTTGTCTTATATCATCAATAAAGAGTCTGCCAGCCGAGCGTTCCGGAAGCGTTCTGGGCGCAAACCTGGAGAGAATCCTTTCCGGCGCCACCCGTCGTGAACCATAAAGTCCCCCGGGCATTCGAATTTCCGGCGCACGTGAGCGATCCGGAAGGATTCAGGCGGACGCCGCCATTCACCTCGAGCGCCGTCTGCGGACTTGCTGCGTTGATGCCGACATTCGTGCCGCTGAAATAAATGATGCCATTGATGGAATTCCATGTCTGACCCGCCGCACCCAAGTTCAGCGATCCGGAAGTTGCGGGCAAAACGCTCGAATCGAACGTCGCCGCCGATACGCGCGCGACCGAGGTCTGAAGCGCTTGCGCAAACATCTGCTTGATGTTCGACGTGTTGTAGGTCATCGTGAAAGAGACATCCACCGAGTCATGTCCCGGCGTGTTCGCGTGGCGCGTGAACGAAAGCGTTGAAACATTTACCCTGCTCGAAGTCAAAGGCTGCGGGGTTCCACCGACTCCTTGCGCGATATAGACAGTTCCGCTTGCCAAGCTCAGCGTTGTCGGATCGATCGATGACGACGGCATGCGGAGCGTCAAAACCGAGGATGACGCATCCACCGTCGACGAGACGGCGCTTGAAAGCTCGACGTAATATTGAACCTTCTGAAGCAAAACCTGGCTTTCCTCGTTCACGGCGGCAACCGAAGTCTGGCGCGCCTGCACACCGGCGACCGCAACAAAGATACTGATGAACGCAATGACGACCAGCGTAAAGATGGCAGTCGCGATCAAAAGCTCGATCAAAGTAAATCCTCTCTTCATTACTTTCTATTGTAACATAAATAAAAATTAGATCGTCATCGGGCACCCGCCGTCGCGGGTGCAGGCCCGGCCCGAGGATCCGTGCTTGCCATCTTATTTTTTCAAAGCACGGATCGTCCGACTGAATCGGACGATGACGAAATAAAAAAATTAAGGAAGGAATTTCATCGAGCTCAGAACTCCGTTAAAATCGGAGACGTGGACCGTTGCGGAAGGATCGCTCTTGCGGTACGAGAGATACATCTTCCAGAGCTTGACGCCGTGTTCACAATAAACGGCGATATTTCCGGATAATGTTCCATCGCTATACGACTCGCCATAGCGAGCTTCATCGCACGCAATAGTATCCACCGCCACCGTACTGGTCGTAAGATCCGCCGCACCCATAAGTTCGGTTGCCATGATATTCTCGAGATCGCCGTAATTCGTCGTCGTCACCATATCGATCTCCGCGCCGCCCATCGGCACGACATCTCCCGCAACATACTTGCCGTTAAAATTGGTCATCGAGAACGGCGTCACCCTAAGGACGCTCCACGACGCCGGATAGCTGAACGAAAAAGAACCGCCGACATATGTTTTCCCCGCAGAAACCGTAGCAGAACTTTTTCCCGAAGAGGTCGCCGCGGAAATCGCGGACAAACCACTACTGCTGGCTTCCTGAGAAATCGAGGTTCCCGTCGCTTCCCCGCCGCCCAATATCGCAGAAAGCTCCGGCGCATGCGCCACATTACTTCCACTCCATCGTTCTACGGCAAAAAAAGCAATGAGAACGACAATGACGACAACCGCCGCAACGATGAAAAATGTTTTCTTGTTATGCATAGAATAGATTATAACTTAATTTTTAGGCTAAAGAAAACTATCGAAGTCGAACTTCGATAAAAATCAGGGAGCCACCTCCCGGGTTCTGCTCCGTTATTTACATGCCCGCTATATTTTTATAGTATTCTAATGCGTTCCATGCCACCTTAGCTCAGCGGTAGAGCAGCGCTTTTGTAAAGCGAAGGTCCCCGGTCCAAATCCGGGAGGTGGCTCCGTTCAAAAGACTAAACGTACGGGCATCCGACCAGATCGGACGATGACGAATACATATTGGAATTCTTTGTGTCATGGTCCGCGGAGGCGGACCATCCGTGCTTTTAGATAACATAAGATTGGAAGCACGGGTCATCCCGCTTCCGGGACGATGACATAAAAAAGAGATCCTTCGCTTCGCTCAGTACGACAGCTACCTTTTTCCCTTTTGCAGAGATAACTTCCCATATATCGACATCGCAAGTCGATACAAAAAAGGGTATTATAGTAACCATCATGCCCATCAAATTCACCCATCTTCACGTCCACTCGCACTATTCCCTGCTCGATGGTCTCGCAAAAGTGCCTGATCTTGTCGCGCACGCCAAAAAGCTCGGCATGGATTCCATTGCCATAACCGATCATGGCGTGCTTTACGGCGCGGTCGAATTCTACAAGGCGGCGCGGAAAGCCGGCATCAAACCGATCCTCGGCGTCGAAACCTACGTCGCGCCGCACGACCGCTTTTCAAAGGAAGGCAACGAGCGCTATTACCACTTGATCCTACTCGCCGAGAACAACACGGGCTGGAAGAACATCGTGAAGCTCGTCACGAAAGCGCACCTCGAAGGATTCTATTACCGCCCGCGCGTCGACAAGGATCTGCTCCGCGAGAACCACGAGGGAATCATCGCGCTCTCGGCGTGCCTTGGTGGCGAGATCGGCCAGGCGCTTCTTTCCGACAGATTCGAGGATGCGAAAACGATCGCGCACGAATACGAAGATATCTTCGGCAAAGGAAATTATTTCCTCGAGATCCAAAAGCACCCGCATCTTCCCGATTCCGAAAAGATCGAATCCGCGCTTTTGAAGCTCTCCGCGGAGACCGGCATCCCGCTCGTCGCCACTCAGGACAGCCACTATATCCATTCGGAGGAAGCGGAATACCATGACGTGCTGCTCGCCGTGCAGACCGGCAACCAGCTTTCCGATGACGACCGCATGAGCATGAAAGAAGATGACTTTTCCGTGCTCTCGCCGGAAGCGATGGCAGAAAAATTCTCGTTCGTTCCCGATGCCATCGCGCGCACCACAGAGATCGCCGCGCGCTGCAATGTCGAGCTTGAGCTCGTACCGCCCTACGGCAAAAGTGGTTACCTCCTGCCGGAATTTCCGAAGCCGGACGGTAAGACCGCGAATGCCTACCTGCGTGAGCTTATCGAGGAACGATTGCCCAAAAAATTTCCAATCGAGAAACAGACATCCGAAATGCGCGAGCGTTTGGAATACGAGACACTTGTCATCGAAAAGACCGGCTTCGCCGATTACTTCCTCATTGTGCAGGACTTGATCCACTGGGCAAAAGTGCACGGCATTGCGGTCGGTCCCGGCCGCGGTTCCGCCGCGGGCAGTTTGGTTTCTTATGTGTTGGATATCACGAACCTCAATCCCCTCACCTACAACCTGCTCTTCGAGCGTTTCTTGAATCCGGAACGTATCTCGATGCCGGATATCGACATCGATTTTTCCGACGTGCGCCGCGATGAGGTGCTGGCCTACGCGCGCCAAAGATACGGCGAGGACCGGGTGGCCCGCATCATCACGTTCGGGACGATGGCCGCGCGCGCTGCGATCCGCGACGCCGGCCGCGCCATGGGATATTCCTATGCGTTCTGCGATCAGATCGCAAAATTGATCCCTTTCAACCCGACGCAGGGCATGAAGGAAGGCTGGCTCGATGATTGCCTGAAGAACGTCGTCGAGCTCAAAGCGCTCTACGACTCGAACGCCGACGCGAAAAAACTGATCGACACCGCGCATCATCTCGAAGGCGTCGCGCGCCACGCCTCGGTCCATGCCTGCGGCACCGTGATCGCGAAAGATCCGCTCATCGAACGCGTCCCGCTACAGTTCGCGCCGCAGGACAAAGATACGATCATCACGCAATTCCCCGGCGGCGACGTGGAAGCGCTCGGCCTTCTGAAAATCGACTTCCTCGGACTGCGCAACCTCACCATCATCGAAGAATCGATCCGCCTCGTGCACGAGCTGCACGACGTCACGATCGACATCGGCACGATCCCGCTCGACGACAAAAAGACCTACGAGCTCCTCCAGCGCGGCGACACGACCGGTGTATTCCAGTTCGAATCGTCCGGCATGCGGCGCTACCTGAAAGATCTCAAGCCGACCGTATTTGAAGATATCATCGCCATGGTCGCGCTCTACCGTCCGGGACCGCTCGAGGCCGGCGAAGTGCCGCGCTTCATCAACCGCAAACACGGCAAAGAACGGATCACCTATCTCCACCCAATGCTCGAACCGATCCTCAAGAACACCTATGGCGTCGGCGTCTATCAGGAACAAATGATGCAGATCGCGCGGGACCTCGGCGGCTATTCCCTGCCGGAAGCCGACACCCTCCGCAAGGCCATCGGCAAGAAAATAAAATCGCTCCTCGACGAACAGGAAGCGAAGCTCGTGAGCGGCATGATGAAAAAAGGCATTCCGGAACGGACCGCGAAGCAGATATGGGAAATGTTCCCGTCCTTCGCGCGCTACGGCTTCAATAAATCGCACGCAGCCTGCTACGCCCTGATCGGCTATCAGACCGCCTACCTCAAGGCGCACTATCCGGAAGAGTTCATGGCGGCACTCCTCGATTCGGAGCTCAACGACATCGAGCGCATCTCATTCCTCATCCAGGAAGCGAAGCAATCCGGCATCGACATCCTTCCGCCGGATGTGAATAAGAGTTTCGTTACGTTCGCGCCGGAAGGAGCGAAGATCAGATTCGGACTCTCCGCCGTAAAGAACGTCGGCTCCGAAATAACCAAAGTCATCATCGAAGAACGCGCACGCGGCGGCCCGTATAAAAACTTCGAGGAATTCCTTACGCGCATCCAGCACAAAGACCTCAATAAGAAATCGATCGAGAGCCTGACGAAGAGCGGCGCGTTCGATTCGCTGGGCATCGAGCGCAATCAGGCGCTTACGAACATCGACGACATCCTGAAATTCGCGAATGCAATGAAAAAAGGCGGCACCTCGCGGACAGGTTCGCTCTTCGGCGACACGCTGCCCGTTGCAACCTTAAAATTGAAACCGGCGACGCCAGCGACGCCCACGGAAAAGCTCACCTGGGAAAAAGAGCTCATTGGATTTTACCTCTCCGATCATCCCCTGAACGCGCATGCGCAGATGATCGCCTACTATAAAGCGAAGCCCATCGCGGAACTTATCGCGAGCAAAAACAGCAACGCCATGATGCGCACCGCCGGTATCGTTTCAAAAATGCGGAAGATCATCACGAAGAGCGGCCAACCGATGATATTTGCGACCATCGAAGATATCGCTCAAAAAAATCTTGAAGTGGTGGTGTTCAACAGCGTTCTCGAGAAAACGGCGTCGGTCTGGGCTGATAATACGCCAGTCATTGTGGAGGGCAAAATGACAGAACGCGATGGCGAAATGAAAATGATCTGTGAAAAAGCGAAAAGATTGGAGTAACCACTCCAATTTTTTCGCCCTCGTAGCGACGAGGGCCCGTGCTTTCCACTACCATCCCATCCTCCGGCTCTGCCGGAGAACCTCTTTTATAAAAAATAGAACACAGATAGCCGCTCTCTTTCGCGAACAACTATTTCGACTTGCCATGGCAAAATGAAAGCCCCGCTTTATGCGGGGCTTTTGTTGCAGCAATGGATCATGCCATTTCTAGCGACTCATGATCCCATAAATGAGCAGGTATCCGGCCACAATACTGAAGACAAATGCCGCCACGATCATTCCGCATCCAAAAATCGTCACCAATACGGCACCGATGATCTTCAGAGGGGAATGTTTTGCAAACTGGCCGTCCACAATATCGTCCGTGACCCTCCGAACGCTCAGAAAACTGAACCAAGCCAGAATGCCAGCAACTACCGCAGCAGTGAAAAAAATGCTGGCCCGGTCACAGAGCATCCACGACCAATTGAACGTGAGCCACTGCATAACGCCACCTCCTTGGACTTAAACATAGCCATGACCCCCGTGGAAGTCAAATCTATTTCTTTGGCCTCATCAAGGGGAAGAAAATGGTCTCGCGAATGGGACGATCCATGAGTACCGCGAAGAGACGCTCGGAAACGCCGAATCCGCCGGCAGGCGGCATGCCATATTCCAAAGCTTCGATGAAATCCTCATCCAAATGCTGAGCTTCGGCATCCCCCGCCTCGCGAAGTTTCATCTGCTCTTCGAAT
Source organism: uncultured Candidatus Saccharibacteria bacterium (assembly GCA_964637795.1). Classification (GTDB taxonomy): domain Bacteria; phylum Patescibacteriota; class Minisyncoccia; order UBA6257; family 2-01-FULL-56-20; genus CAJAQL01. The sequence goes on from CAZWWZ010000031.1 coordinate 6,873, forward strand.
CGTGCGCGCTGATCCAGAGGATCGTTCAATTCCGAAAATCCTTTGCCGAGCTCCGTGCCGCCCGCGACGATCTGGAACCGTTCGACAACGTCCGGATTCTCCGGCTTCCGCTTCGCCAAGGGTTCGATCGCAACCGGCGGATCGACCAAGAAACACGGTTCGATCAATTTGCCGCGCACGGTCTTTTTGAAGATCAAATCTATCAACCTTCCGCGTCCGGCGTTCTTCTCCGGCGCGAGCCCCAGATCCTTTGCACGCACAAAAAGTTCGTCGCGGTCCGCAGAAACAGGATCCAATCCTTGGTTCTCTTTTTTAAACATCGCGACATAATCAACCTTTTCCCATTTCTTCGACCAATCGATCTCGCGACCATCGCGCATGGTCACCATCGTCCCGCATGTTTTCTGGATCACCTCTTTGTACATTTTTTCCGTGAGCGCCATCACATCGTTATAATCGCGGTACGCCCAATAGAATTCGAGCGCGGTGTAATCCTGGAGATGTTCACGATCAATGCCTTCATTGCGGAAAACACGCCCGATCTCGAAAACCTTGTCGAACCCGCCAACCAGCAATTTCTTGAGCGGCAACTCAAGCGAGATGCGCAGATAAAAATCCGTATCGAGCGCATTGTGATGCGTTTTGAACGGCTCCGCCTCAGCGCCGCCCGGCAGATTTTCCATGACCGGCAATTCCACCTCGAGAAATCCTTCCTTTTTCAGAGCATTGCGGAACGTTTCCCAGAAAATCATTTTCTTCCTGAACAATTCCCGGAGTTCCGCAGTCGCAATAAGGTCGAGATACCGCTTGCGCAAGCGGACATCCTCATCCGCCAGTCCCGCCCAATTGTCCGGAAGCGGCAGGAGGCTTTTGCCCGCCATCCTGATCTCCATAGCTTCCACGCTCTTCTCCCCGCGCTTGGTCGTAAAGAGCAGCCCTGTCACCGAGACAAAATCCCCAAGATCGAGCACGGAACGCCAGAATTCGATATCCCTCAGATTCTCGTCCTTCAAAACCATCTGGATCTTTCCGGTCTCATCCGCAATATCGGCAAAAATGATCTTTCCCTGATCGCGCAAACTTTTCAATCGTCCCGCGAACGAGACCTTTTTTGTTGCCAGCGCCAGTTCTTCGAAATGCTCCAATGCATACGCGATATCGAATGACCGCGGAACGCGCGCAGGATACGGATCGATCCCGGCCGCACGCAGCGCATCGAGCTTCTTCCGCCTTTCTTTGATGATGTCATCCAGCATGTGTAAATGATACTACAGAAAAGCCCGCTTCAAAAGCGGGCCTATTTTCATAGAAGAGGATATCTTGTGTGTCATCGTCCGATCGAGTCGGACGATCTGCTTTATAAAAAAATCAAAAGCACGGATGATCCGCCCGCGCGGACTATGACAGGAAAAGAGATATAAATCGTCCGTACTCAAGATTATCCTATCTCCAAAATTTCATACGTTATCTTACCGGCAGGAGCATCAACATTCACCTTCTCGCCGACCTTCTTCCCCATGAACGCTTTGCCGAGCGGCGACTCGTCTGAGATCTTGCCCGCGAGCGGATCGGCC
>CAZWWZ010000032.1:0-8439 GCA_964637795.1 uncultured Candidatus Saccharibacteria bacterium
CCGGGAGTGCCACAAACTCCAGTGCTGCCGTTACACCATAGGCACCATCAAAACAAAGAACTCGTCCAAAGATGAGATATCTGGGAAATCTATACTCTCCTCTCCGTATCATACCGATGAGGAGGCGAATATTTCCAAAAAAGACGAGCCCAAGCATTAGGGTAGCCGACTTTTCTCCTTTTTTCAAGGAAAATCACGGAACAAGACGGCAGAATCACGAAATGATATACTCATGGAATGCATCATGCGACCCTTTTGATCTCGACGATGGTCGGGAGAAACCCTGTTGGGGCTTATTTTGTCATATATTTAGCCACCGTTTGCCTCGGAAATATCGCGGCCTTCGTGAGTTTTTGGATCATTTTTGCTACGAATTTCGGCATTATCGGGTTTTTTCTCCTTGTTCTCACCATCTTTCTCGCCGACATGACCACCGACCTCGTCTGGTATTCAACGGGACGATCGCTCCGCGACACCCGATTCGGCGGCTGGCTGGAGACCCATATCCCCGGACATGCCAAGGCGGAAGCAATGCTTCAACAGAGAGGAAAACAGTGGATCTTTATTTCGAAATTTATGATCGGATGTACGCCGGCGGCGGCATTTTCCATCGGCTGGAGCGGCATGGAATTCAAGAAGTTTTATAAAAACTCCCTATTATCCATACTGCTCTGGCTTCCTGTGCTCACGGGCCTCTCCTATAGCATCGTTTCCGCTTCGGCGCCCCTCGCGATCGCCGACTTTAAAAAGATCGAATGGATCATTATGGGTGGATTTTTCTTCTTTATCGCCCTCAACTACGCCATCGCGAACGGCGCAAAGGAGCTTGTTAACCGATATTGGGATACCGAAGGCCGGCGCGGCGATGATTTGACAGGTCAAGAGGATGAGCTCTATTATAAGGAGTAACGGTATCCGCGCTTGCGCGGATTTTTTAAAGGAAAGGGCGAGTTAAATAAAACTGAATAAAAATTAAATAACATAAAAATATGCTTGATATAAAAGAATTATCAAAAGCCGTCCGCCAGGTTGCCGAGGAAAAAGGCCTTGCGCCGGAAACCATCATTGAGGCCATTGAATCGTCCATTGCGGCTGCCTACAAAAGGGATTATGCCGACCGTGGCGGCGTGGTAAGGTGTAAACTCGATGAAAAGGCGGGAACGTTGACGTTTTGGCAGGTAAAAACGGTTGTTGATGAAACAACGGTCAGATTTGTTGATGAATCCGCCGAGGAAGAAGGAGAAAAAAGAGAAAGCGACGAAGATGACGAACAAAAATTGCCGCGTTTCAACCCGGAACGGCACATCACTCTGGAAGAAGCCCGGAAAATAAAATCTGATGCCGAACTCGGCGATGAGATGACATTTCCCCTGGAGACCAAAGATGATTTTGGCAGGATTGCGGCACAAACAGCAAAACAGGTTATTCTCCAAAAGCTCCGCGAATCAGAACGGGAATCCATCCTTGCGGAATGGACCGGTAAGGCAGGCCAGATCGTAAGCGGCGAAATACAGCGATTCGATCGTGGCAATGTTTTCATCAACCTTGGACGCGCGATCGGCGTCATGTTCGCGAATGAATCCATCCCGAACGAACATTACCGCGCAGGAGAACGCTTACGCTTCCTCGTGCTCGCCGTTCAGGAGGATACGCGCATGCCAGGCATCATCCTTTCCCGCGCCAATCCTCAGTTTGTCGCCGAACTTTTCAAGGTAGAAGTGCCGGAACTCACCGAAGGGACGATCGAGATAAAGGAGATCGCCCGCGAACCCGGCAACCGGACAAAGATCGCCGTCGGGTCATCGGCGGAAGGAGTTGATCCGGTAGGAGCGCTCGTCGGCCAGCGCGGTACGCGTGTTATGGCAGTGAACAATGAATTGGGGAACGAGAAAATCGACATCATCGAATGGTCGGACGACCCAGAGAATTTCATCGCGAACGCGCTTTCCCCGGCAAAAGTTGAACGGGTAGAAATCCTTCCCCGCCGCGAGGCTCGCGCCTTCGTTCCGGAAAGCCAGCTGAGCCTGGCGATCGGTAGGGGCGGTCAGAACGTCCGCCTTGCCGCGAAGCTCACGGGCTGGAAGATCGATGTCCGTTCACAATCGCATCCCGACGAAGCCCAGGAAGGCGGCACGGCAGTAGCGGCAGGATCGGAAAATGCCGCCCCGGAAAATGATGAGAAAGAAGATATTATAGGATAAAATAAAAGAGGGTCGAAAAAAATATTAACATAAAATGTCTACTATAACGTTTTCAATTATCAGCGGCTTGGCGGCAATTGCCGTGGCGATCGGGCTCATCGCAAAAATAAACAAGGAGCCGGCGGGAGATAAAAAAATGCAGGAGATCGCCCAGGCGATCCAAGTCGGCGCAAAGGCATATCTGAACCGGCAATATAAAACGGTTGCGGTCGTTGCGGTCGTCGTTGCGGTGCTCATCGGATGGGGCCTTGGTCTTACGACGATGGCTGCGTTCCTTGTTGGCGCGATCGCTTCGGCATTTGCGGGCTATATCGGCATGAACGTATCGGTTCGCGCAAACGTAAAGACCGCAGAAGCAGCGAAATCGGGACTGAAAAAATCCCTCGCCGTCGCGTTTGAGGGAGGATCGGTCACCGGTCTTTTGGTCGTCGGCCTCGCATTGCTTTCCGTGACCGTCTTTTATGCCCTCACGCAGAATGTGACGGCGCTGATTGGCCTCGGGTTCGGCGGAAGCTTGATCTCGGTCTTCGCCCGTTTGGGAGGCGGTATCTTCACCAAGGGGGCCGATGTCGGCGCAGATCTCGTAGGAAAGGTTGAGGCGGGCATCCCCGAAGATGATCCCCGAAATCCCGCAGTCATTGCGGACAATGTCGGCGATAACGTCGGCGACTGCGCAGGTATGGCGGCTGATCTTTTTGAAACCTATGCCGTCACGGCGATTGCCGCGATCCTTTTGGGTCATCTCGCATTTCCGTTTTCAAGCAGCGCAATCACCTTCCCGCTTTTGATCGGAGGCGTCTCGATCCTCGCTTCGATCCTCGGTATTTTCTTCGTTCGCCTCGGAAAATCGCAATCCATCATGGGCGCGCTCTATAAAGGACTCGCCGCATCGAGCATCTTATCGCTCATCGGTTTCTCATTCATCGTTGCGAAGAATCCTCTTCCGGGCCTTTCATTCGGTCAGGTTTTCTGGCCGCTCTTTGTCGGAATATCCATTACGGCGCTCATTGTGCTGATCACTGAATATTACACTTCAAAATCGTTCCGTCCCGTCAAATCCATTGCGCAGTCTTCGGAAACGGGACATGGCACGAACATCATCACCGGACTTTCGGTTGGTATGGAAGCAACGGCGCTTCCGGTCGTCGTCATTGTTGCGGGAATTCTTGTTGCTTTTGTATTTGCCGGTCTTTATGGAATCGCGCTCGCGGCAATGAGCATGCTTTCCATGGCGGGCATCATTATCGCGATCGACGCGTTCGGCCCGATCACGGACAACGCTGGCGGCATCGCCGAAATGGCCGGCCTTCCCGATTCGGTCAGAAAAATAACCGATGAATTGGATTCTGTCGGCAATACCACGAAGGCCGTCACCAAGGGATACGCGATCTGTTCCGCCGGACTCGCCGCAGTTGTCCTCTTCTCTTCGTATGTCGAAGCTCTTCAGGCGAAGATAGGCGGCGGGATCATCAGTTTTGACCTCATTGACCCCCGGGTCATCATCGGCTTGCTCCTCGGCGGCATGGTTCCGTACCTCTTTGCTTCCATTTCCCTGAAAGCAGTAGGTAAGGCGGCGGGGAGCGTCGTTGTTGAAGTTCGGCGCCAATTCAAGGAAATACCGGGAATCATGGAAGGAACGGCGAAACCCGATTACGCAAAGTGCGTTGATCTCGTAACATCCGCCGCCATCAAGGAAATGATCGTTCCGGCCTTGCTCCCGGTCGTCATGACGCTCCTTGTGGCATGGCTCCTCGGCCCGATCGCACTCGGTGGATTCCTCGTCGGCTCCATCGTAACGGGCATTTTTGTGGCCATTTCAATGACCTCCGGTGGCGCAGCATGGGATAATGCAAAGAAATATATAGAAGATGGAAACTTCGGCGGAAAAGGCTCATTCGCCCATAAGGCAGCGGTAACGGGCGACACGGTCGGCGATCCCTACAAGGATACCGCAGGTCCCGCCATCAATCCTGTCATCAAAATCATCAATATCATCGCATTGCTCCTGGTACCGTTCTTGTAATTTTCCTCGTTCCTATCCTTTAGTGGACCTCGGAATAAGCTCTGGCGGGAATCCAGAAAAAACTTCACAGTAAAATCGTCGAAATAACAATAAACTACTATCCATGGAACCAGAATATCAGTATCTCATCCCTACGGTCATCGAAAAATCACAGTACGGGGAGCGGGCGTACGACATCTATTCGCGTCTCCTTAAAGAACGCATCATCTTCCTTGGCGGCGGCGTGAATGATGCCGTCGCAAACACGGTGATCGCCCAGCTCTTGTTCCTTGAGCATGAAGATTCGAAGGCTGATATCAAACTCTACATTAACAGCCCCGGCGGCTCGGTCACAGCCGGCATGGCGATCTATGACACGATGCAATACATTAAGCCGGACGTTTCGACGATCTGTGTCGGCATCGCGGCATCAATGGGCGCGTTCCTCTTGGCGGCCGGAAAGAAAGGTAAACGATTCGCCCTGCCAAACTCCGACATCCTGCTCCATCAAGTGATGGGCGGCGCCGAGGGACAGGCCGTTGAGATCGAGATCGCGGCGAAGCAGATCTTAAAAACAAAAGAGCGTTTGAACCAAATTCTCGCGAAGCATACCGGCCAATCTCTCTCGAAGATCGAGCATGATACCGACCGCGACTTCTGGCTTTCCGCCGAGGAAGCGAAAACTTATGGCGTCGTAGATCAGATCATCAAGAAACAGTAGTAGCGTTCGTCATTTCACTCGTCCGGCAAAGCCTTAGCGAAGTCGGAAGCTTTGCGAGAAATCGCATAAACTAAAAAGCTCCTCATCGGGGCTTTTTAGTTTATTATTTTTTGAGCGAACCTATTTCATTCAGAAAAATCTCGGCAAATTTTATATCCCGGATTTAATGCTTGTCATATCAAATAATCGAGGATGGAATAAATCTATGGGATAAAGCCTTCGGCAGCTGGAAGGAAAACCTTAAAAATAGGGCTTTGCAGATCCTTATCCCGCATTTCGTTATTCGTGCTGACGCTTGCCGTCTCGAGCGCGACTTCGATCGACGACTGCGCAGGATCTTCGGCGATCATTATTTTCCCCACCGCTCTGAATCGGCCGCGCACCTGGTCCACGACGAAATGCCGTGCGATGAAATCGGCGAACGTATGTTCGGGATCAAGATCATATTCGGATGTATGGTATATGTTCGTTCATGTGATGACCTAGCTTATCCCGAGCTGCTGCAGATAGGCGGCATTGTCCCAGAAAAGATATTCCTCAAATATCTTTTCGCCCTTCCAATGGGCGATGGTCGCCATCTGTAGATTGAGCTTTTTGCCGGTCGGCTGAACAACTTTGCCGCCACCCATAGGCATCGGTTTCGTGAACGTGCCTTCCATGACGCCTATCGTCACAGTCCAATCGCCCGAACCGAACGCGACCGGATGCGATTTTATTCTCGTGTCCGGCAACGCCACAAACATATTCGATAGGTCTTCGATGTGTTGCTTGATGCCGTTGGTTTCATGGCCGTCCGGCCAGATGACGCGAACATCTTCGCTGTGGCTTTTGTCCAGATCCTTCCAATCCTGATTGCTGAACACGTCGAAATCGAGTTCGTCGAATATTGCCAAGCGCTTTTTAGTTTCTTCTTCCATATTTTTATAAGTTATACTGTTTTTATTTATTTACGATGCGGCTCGACGTTTATCGATTATAGTGATCTATCTGTATCGCAACATCAGTATATCATATTCTTTTTTTAACCGAGATTAAGAGTGGGTGCTGGTCGAACAAAAAAGGCCTCGATAAAATATAGCGAGTCGATAAAATCCTTCCACCGCAGAGCCCTTGAAAATGAGCGGGTAGCGGGAGTCGCCCGCGACTCAAATGTTCGCCGCCACTCACATTTGGTCTGGGCACCGCCTCACAAAATTTTTCTGCTGAAAAATTTTGCTCCGGCGTTCGACTTCTATTATCAAGTTCTATGAAAATAAAACCATCCCTGTTGGATGGTTTTATTTTCATAGAGCGGGTAGCGGGAGTCGAACCCGCGTCTTCACCTTGGAAGGGTGACATAATACCGTTATACCATACCCGCAATGCAACTAATCACTGGCTGGAAAAGTAATATACAGTATACTCAAAAACATGAGAATTTCAAAACAGGTTACCTTGTCTGTTTCCCTGTTTTCTGTTAAAATCAAACTCACTTAATCGATGACTAATCTTTCCCGTCGGGCAAAAATTTTCATTGTTTTTATCGCTATTGTCATCGTAAGCGCCGTTATGGCGTGGTTCTCAAGCAAGAAAAGCGGTGTTTCCAAAGACTTCACGCAAGCGCGCGAACAAGGAGCGCTCATCGCCCAAAATATCGTTACGCTTTCCGACCAATCCACCAAAGATCTTGCACAGGTGAACGATCTCGATAAATCGGGAAAATATACTGACGCGCTTGTTCTCACGACGAGTATCGTAACAAAAAATCAGAACCTCCATGACGAGGCAATTTCCCTCTCCGATCAAATTGAAACTATGGCAACATCCCTGCCGAGCATTTCATCGGCCGATGCCCGGCAAGCCGCGCTTGATGCCATCTCGAGTCGGCTCGCACTCGTAAGCGAACTGGTAGACTACAGTCAGGATCTTAATAAATTACTGGTTACCCTCCAGGGACATTTTACCGGGACAACGGTTCAGCCTGGCGACGTGCAAACGATCGTCAACCAGATCAATACCGACGTGAATGCCATCAACAATTTCAATGATCAGGCCCAACAATCCATGATCCGATTCGATACGCTTGAGGCAAAAAGTTGATAGTACGAGGAGGCCTCTTTCTGTCGCCTTAACCCGCCCTTCTGTCATCCTCCGCAAAGGCATAGCCGTGCTTTATAAAAATATCGGGAGCACGGATGGTCCGCCTCCGCGGACCACGACAAAAAGACTAATCTGCATCAACCAACTCGCCGCTTGCCAGACGTTGCTTTGGAATTTTGATCCATAATGCCCCAACGGCACCGATAGCGACCACGATGGCTGAGGTGCGAAAAACGGTCGCATAACCCACGATCTGCGCCTTTAAGATAATGAGGCCAATAAACGCTTCGGTCATTGAGGCAGCGCCCTGCAGGGCGCTATTTTGTGCAACGCGAAGAACCGCGGCGTTCACGGCATTATCGAGGATCGTCGCAGAAAGGGCCGTACCAAACGCTCCTGCAATATTGCGCACCAGAGCAAGGATAGCCGAAGCTTCGCCCGTCTTATCCGGCGGTGTAACCAATGCGACCAAACTGGTTCGCTGCGACATCCCGAATCCCATGCCGAACGCCATCAAAGCCAACGGCCACATTAGATCCCAGGCCGTCATGCGCGCGTCGATCGCGGAAAAAATACTTATTCCAAAAGCGGCGACCAAGGTGCTCGCAAAAATAATGTAATTTGCCTTGATCTTGCCGACAAGCCTGCCCCCGATAATAGCGGCCATCATCATAGCAGCGGCCATCGGGATAAACAGATAACCGGTCTTTGTGGCGCCATAGCCCAAATAGGTTTCCGCAAAAACCGGGATCAAAAACATGCTTCCCATCATTCCCATAAATACGACGAAATTGTTCGAGAGCGTATTGGTAAAGGTGCTGTTTTTGAAAAGCCGAAGATCGACGACCGGTTCCGCGGTACGTTGTTCAATAAGAACAAAAATGATCCCGAATACGATCGTTGTGATATAGGAAATGATGCTCGCGGTCGATGACCATCCCCACGTCTGTCCGCGGTCCAGAACAAGCACCAGGGAAAAAAGCGCCGTCGCAAGCGCTCCTGATCCCCACCAATCGAAATGCGCTTCACGCGCCTCGCCAACCGATTCATCAATGAAGAAAATGGCAAGGAGAAGACCGATGATACCGAGCGGGATATTAATAATGAAAACCATGCGCCAATTGAAGTTATCAATGAGCGGGCCTCCCACGAGCGGCCCGAAAACCGCCGACATCGCGAATGCGCCCGACCAGATTCCGAGAGCCTGCGCACGCTCTTTGAGGTCCTTGAATGTGAATGCGATGATGGCCATGGCTGTCGGATAATCAGCAGAGACGGCCAACCCCTGAATGACGCGGAAAACGATCATCGACGACAGGTTCCACGCGAGCGCACATAACCCCGACGCGACCGTAAATCCGATGAAACCGATAAGATATATCTTCTTCCTGCCGGCGGTATCGCCAAGCTTCCCCCAGATCGGCACGAACACCGCG
>CAZWWZ010000033.1:0-8331 GCA_964637795.1 uncultured Candidatus Saccharibacteria bacterium
TCAAAACGCACGAGGTGATCCTAGTGAACGCACCGACGCCGCGCATGAACGCAATCATTGTTTTTCGTAGGCCCGGCATGGGACCCACAAGCGACAACATCGACGACCTTGCGGCCCTACCGCTCCAGTTGCGGATCATCCGCAAAAAGGATGCCGATTGGGCGGCCGCAGCAAGCCGATGGATACTCGGCGGATCCGAAAAATAAGAAGGTCTGCCTGCGGATCGTGCGGCCTTACCGCACGATCCTTTTCTTTTTCAAATTTTGCTGCTATAATCTCATTTCGGCTTGAGGAGTCGAAGAAGATGGATCCCCGCCTCCGCGGGGATGACAATTATTGTTGTAAAGCTAACTCACACTATCATGGAAATTCGCAATATCGCTATCATTGCTCACGTCGATCACGTAAAGACGACGCTTGTTGACGCCCTGCTTAAGCAGTCGGTTGGTTTTAAGCTGAAAACCGGCGCCGACAGCGACCTTATCATGGATTCGAACGAGCTCGAGCGCGAGCGCGGCATCACCATTTTCTCGAAAAACGCATCGGTGATGTACAAGGGCATCAAGATCAACATCGTCGATACACCGGGACATGCTGATTTCGGAGGCGAAGTCGAACGCATCATGCGCATGGTGGATGGCATTCTGCTTTTGGTTGACGCAAAGGAAGGCCCGATGCCGCAGACGAAGTTCGTTTTACGAAAGGCAATCCAGGCCGGGCACAAGATCATCGTGGTCATTAACAAGATCGACAAAGAAGGCGCGCGTCCGGAATGGGCGCTCAACGAAACTTTTGACCTCTTTTTCGAGCTCGGCGCAACCGAAGAACAGATCGATTTTCCGGTCATCTATGCTTCTGCCGTTCAGGGAAAAGCGGGACTCACGCCGCATCTTGAAGAAATGACCGATATCGAGCCGATCTTCGCAACCATTGTGAAATATATTGCGCCTCCGGAAAAAGGCGAGCTCGATACGACGCAGATGCTCACCGTGAACCTCATGCACGATAATTACAAAGGCAAGGTCGCCATCGGGCGCCTGTATTCCGGCACGCTCAAGAAAGGCTCGACTGTCGCGCACATCACGCGCAGCGGCGAAGTAAAGCTTGAAAAGCTGACCTCGGTCATGCTGTTCGATGGTCTGAATCGCGTCGATGTCGATGAAGCCACGGCGGGCGATATTGTCGCCATTGCCGGCATCCCGGACGTTTCGATCGGTGAAACGATCGCGGACCCGGAGCATCCTGTCGCGCTCCCGACGATCGATATCGATGAACCGACCATCAAGATGACATTCGGCGTGAATACGTCGCCGTTCCGCGGCAAGGAAGGCACGTTCACGACATCACGCAACCTGAAAGACCGGCTCGAAAAGGAATTGGAAACTGATGTGGCACTGTCGGTAATGCCCACCGGAACATCCGACCGCTGGGTTGTTGCCGGCCGCGGCGAACTGCATCTCGCGATCCTCATCGAAAAGATGCGCCGCGAAGGATTCGAGATCGAAGTCTCGAAGCCGCAGGTCATTTTTAAAGAGAAAGACGGGAAAAAGCTCGAGCCGATGGAGCTTGCGACGATCGAGGTGCCTGACGAATACGCTGGCACGGTCATTGAAATGTTCGGCAAGCGGCTCGGCGTCATGAAGGATATGCGCGCAGATGACAACCATATTTCCCATATTGATTTTGCGATCCCGACACGCGGCCTGATCGGCATCAAAAATAAGTTCATTACAGGAACCAAGGGCATGGGCATCATGAACACGCTTTTCACGGGTTATGAGCCATATAAGGGCGACATCACGTCCATTCCGCACGGCTCGATTGTCGCGACCCAAGATGGCGTTTCGAACAATTATGGGCTGATCACGGCACAGGGGAGAGGCAAACTCTTCATCTCGGCTGGCGTTGCGGTCTACCAAGGTATGGTGGTCGGTGAAAACGCGAAAGAAGGAGATGTCATGGTGCATGTCGCACGCGAGAAACAGCTCACGAACTTCCGCGCCAAGAACGAAGGTCTTCTCGACCAACTCGAAGTTCCCATCACGCTTACCCTCGAAGACGCGCTCGATTATATCGACGACGAAGAAATGGTGGAGATCACGCCGAAGAACGTCCGTATCCGGAAAAAATATCTGAACGAAAGCGACCGGAAAAAGGCAACAAGGGAAGATTAATCCTCTATCGGGGTTCGATATTGATCAGAAAAACCGCATCGTCTCATTTGAGGCGAAGCGGTTTTTTATAGTGAAAGAGGCTGTCCCGTAATGGAACAGCCTCTGTTTTTTGTTTTTGTCCGGTAAGGATCAGGCCAATTTGGCAAGCTTCTCCTCGAGGGAAAAGACTTCCTCGCTCCGGGTTTTGATGAGCGTTCTGAGCTCTGCGATCCGGGCGCGATCCACGCTGTCAAAACGTCCGTCATTAAGAAGAAGTATAGATCCCAGGTTCTCCTTGAGACTGGCCAACCCAGCTTGGGCCTGAACGAGCTTCTCCTTGATGATCTTCCGTTGCTTCTTGTCGGCGTAATACTGCCGCACTTTTCTGAACAAACTGATCAAACCCATAACATCCTCCGGAAAACAAAAAAAATAACTACGTAACCCTATTACCTTTATAGCATGTTATATAATATTTGTCAATATACCATCATAATATAGTGAAAGAGGCTGTCCCGTAATGGAACAGCCTCTGTTTTTGCCCGGCAAGTCGTCAGGCGAAGTTGGTATCCAGCCCTTCTGCGAGCGCAGAGAGATGATCTTCAACGGGATCGTGAAACTGCTCATCGTCATCGAATTGTTCATCCGTCCCGTTCAGCACACTGTTGGCTTCCAGGACAAGCCGCTTTTCAGCAACCGATCGGAATGCTTTTCTTGCATCCGGATTGAGCTCGTGCCGCGCATCGCTAACATACCTTGCCGTACTCATTTCTTATGTCCCTCCTCAGAGACGATGAAAACCTAAAATCTTTATAGCATGTTATATAATATTCGTCAATATCTCGTTGCAATACAGCAAAAAATCAGATCTTGACGACTATGGTATACTGAACGGGTCGATCTTAAATTAAATTCACATCATCAACATGGACGAATATCTCAATAATCTCACGTGGCGTTATGCCACGAAAAAGTTCGATGCCCAGCAAAAATTGTCGAGCGCAGAAACGGATATGCTTGAAGAAACTTTGCGCCTCGCGCCAAGCTCGTTCGGATTCCAGTTATGGAAATTCTATCGGGTCGACGATCCGACCATCCGTGCCGCAGTGAAAGATGCCGGCTATGGACAAACACAGCTCATCGAAGCGTCGCATCTTTACGCATTGGCATCGAAATCTGCGCCGACCGAGCAGGATGTGGTGGACTTTATAGAGTCCATCAAAACGGCGCGCGGTGCAACGGATGAATCGCTCGCAGGATATAAAAAGGCGCTCGAAAGCTCGGTCATCGGAAAACCGGCAGGGGATATCGCGATATGGACCGCGAAACAGGTCTATATCGCCCTTGGATTCCTGCTTGATGCGGCAGCCCAACACAAGATCGACGCCTGCCCGATGGAAGGATTCGACTCGGTAAAAGTCAGCGAGATCATCGGCGCGACAAAGGAAGGCTATGCCGTGCAGATTCTCTGTCCCGTCGGTCATCGCGCCATGGACGATAAATACGCCGCCGAAAAGAAAGTCCGATATCCGAAAGAACGGATCATAAAGATAATTTAGTTTTTGCTTAGCGCGAACTCGATATGAAAGATCCGCCAAAAGGCGGATCTTTCATATCGAAAACAATATTTATCATTCTTTGATCTTTAGAGCGGCGGTAGAGCGTCCACGGCGGAATAGCGCTTGTCGATGGTCTTGAAGGTGGCGCGTTCTGCATCGAATTTAAGATCGATCGTACCGAGAGCGCCGTTCCGATGTTTCGCAACGATGATCTGGGTCGTACCCTGTTCTTCTTCGCCATAGCTTGCGTTCTGATCGCGATCCTTGCGATAAATGAACATGACAACATCCGCATCCTGCTCGATGGAACCTGATTCACGGAGATCGGACAGCCGCGGCATGCCGCCACGCTGTTCAATGCCGCGCGAGAGCTGGGACAAGGCCAAGACCGGCACTTTCAGTTCACGGGCAAGCGCCTTGAGGCCGCGCGAGATCTCCGTGACCTGGGAAACGACGTTATCGCTCGAGGTGCGCGGCCGGATGAGCTGGAGATAATCAACGATCAAGAGATCCAGTCCGTGCTCGACCTGAAGCCGCCGCGCCATGGAGCGCATCTGGATGACATTCAGAGAAGGGGAGTCATCGACGAATATTTTCGCATTCGAAAGCTTCTCAAGCCCGCTCTGTATCATGGCAAACTCCGAATCGTCCTCGATACGCCCCGTCAAAATATGCCACAACGGCACCTGCGATGTCGCTGAAATGACACGATCGACGATCTGTTCGCGCGACATTTCGAGGGAAAAGAGACCAACCGTAGCGCCGGTGAATGCCGCCTGGCGCGCAATGTCGAGCGCCAAGGATGTCTTACCTACCGACGGCCGCGCGCCGAGCACGACGAGTTCCGATTTTTGAAGACCCGAAAGAATCGTGTCGAGCTCCGTAAAACCGGTCGGTACACCGCGAAGTTTGTTGCCGCCCGCATGGAGCTTTGCGATGCGATCCGCCGCGGTCGCGAGTTCATCTTTCACGGCCACGAAGTTCTGTGGAAGAGAATGTTCCGATATCGAAAGTATCTTCTGTTCGATCTCATCCATCAGATCTTCCATGTTCCGCTTCGGCACGAATGCCATTTCCGTGATCTCAGCGGCAGCCCTGATCAGATCACGCAACGTCTTTTTCTCCTTCACGATGGTCGCATAATGCGCGACATGCGATGCGGTCGTCACCTGATTGGTGAGTTCCGCAAGATAGCTCGATCCACCGACCTCCGCAAGCGCCTCCTTTTCTTTGAGATAGGTCGTAAGCGTCATCACGTCGATCGGCTGACGCTTTTCATAGAGCGAAAGGATGGCCTCGAATATCTTTTCGTGCTGGGGAGAATAAAAATCGATCGGTGTTAGGATGTCGGCTACATGGAAGATCGCATTCTTATCGATCAAAATGCTGCCCAGAACCGCAGCTTCGGCATCGAGATTCTGCGGCGGAAGTTTCAGTTGTGATTTCTTGGATGGAATTGGCATATTATTAGAATTTTGTCATGGTCCGGTTTAGCCGGACCATCCGTGCTTTTATTTCTTAGAAGCACGGATCCTCGCCTCCGCAAGGATGACGCTTAAAATAATTTCTTCACGAGACGCGAACCGTTTTCCGTATCCCGTACTTCGTATCCTAAGTCTTCCAGTTCTTTCCGCAAGGCGTCGGACTGCATAAACTGTTTATTAGCTCTGCATTCGTTATATTGAGCCAATTTTTCAATGATAAAAGGCGGTAGTTCCTCATCTTTTCTTACAATATCCAAGCCAAGCGTCTGGCTGAACGAATCAAGCAAAACCCGCTTTTCCTTCGCGGACAGGTTCTTATCCTTTATCACGTCAAACATCATCGCGAGCGCCACGGGCGTGTTCAGGTCATCGGAGAGCGCCGCATCGAATCTCTCTTTCCAGACCGACAACGTACCCTGATCTTTTCGTTTTTCCTCTTTGCGATCTTCCTCCCGCAGTTCGAAATAGCGATTGGAAAGATTCTCAAGCGCAGCCGCCGCCTGCAAGGCAAGCTCGTCGGAAAAATCGACAGGGGAGCGGTAATGATTTGCAAGCGCGATCCAACGCAGAACTTCGGGGGGGTATTTTTTGAGAAAATCCCTGATCGTGATGAAATTACCCAAACTTTTTGACATTTTCTGTCCTTCGACCGTGAGAAATCCGGTATGCATCCAGAATCGCACAAAGGGTTTCAATCCTGACGCGGACTCCTGTTGGGCGATCTCCGCTTCGTGGTGAGGAAATTTCAGATCGAGACCGCCGCCATGGATATCATATTGCGGACCGAAATAATATTCCGAAATTGCCGTGTCCTCGATATGCCATCCAGGACGGCCGGCACCGATCTCCGTGTTCCAGACAGGCTCTTCCGGTTTCGAAAACTTCCACAAACAAAAATCTCCTTTGTTCCGTTTGGCGCCAGCATCATCGATCCGTGAAACTCCATCTTCGGCCTGCGCAACGGTCCGGCCGGATAATTTTCCATAATCTTCATCTTTGGAAATATCAAAATACCATCCATCGCCATCGATCTTATACGCAAAACCCTTATCAATAAGCCGCTCCACCTGGGCAACGATCTGGGAGATGAAATCCGTCGCCGGAGCATAACGGCTCACCGCATCAACGCCAAGCGCCTGCATATCCTCCAGATATGCCCGAGAAAACTCTTTCGCGAGCGCCTCGGGCTTTATGCCGCGTTCCGCCGCACGCGTAATGATCTTATCGTCAAGATCGGTGACATTCTGCAGATAGGTGACCTCATAGCCCTGCGAGCGCAGATATTTCACGAAAAAATCAAAAAAGATATATGTACGCGCGTGTCCGATGTGCGCATAATCATAAACGGTCGGTCCGCAGACGAACAAACGGATCTTTTGCTGTTCTTCCGGCGCGGGAAACGCTTCTTTCTTCCGTGAAAGAGTATTATAAAGTTCCATATATAAGTTATAATATCATTACCAATGAAAAAACGGAAAAAGCTTGGTCTGGCGCTCGGAAGCGGCGGCCCGCGCGGCCTCTATCATATCGGCGTCTTAAGGACGCTTGCGAAACATAATATCCCCATTGATTACATCGCGGGATCGAGCGTCGGTGCCTGGGTTGGCGCATATTATGCACTGCACCAGGACATCGCACAGCTTGAGGAATTGACCAGCGGAAATAAAACGGCAAAGTTCATGAGCATGTTCGAATTTTCATTGTCAGGCGGACTTATCAAAGGAGAAAAGTTGGAACGTCTTTTGAACGAATGGCTGAAAGGTGCAAAATTCAGCGATACAAAAATTCCGTATCGCGCAGTTGCAACCGATCTTAAAGCTGGCATTCCTTTTGTATTTGAAACCGGAAAGCTCGCACCGGCGCTTCGTGCAAGCATGGCGATCCCGGGAGCATTCAAACCGGTCGCGTATAAGAACAAAATACTGATTGATGGCGGTGTTTCAAACCCCGTGCCGGATGATATTGTGCGACAGATGGGTGCCGATATTGTTCTCGCGATCGATCTCAATGGCGTCCCGCAGGGCGAGGACATGAAAAATGTAAAAATCAAGACCATCAGCGAAACGCTGAAAACGGCAATCAATATCCTGTGCTACCACCTGGCAATCGCAACAACACGGGACGCCGATATCGTCCTGCGGCCATATCTCGAGAAATATGCGAGCTGGACCGATTATTTCCTCACGAACAATGGCTATGAAGCGATTGTCCTTGGCGAACAAGATACCGAACAGATCATTCCGGCCCTGCGTAGAAAATTGAAAGGATAGAAGAATTAAAGAAGATGGAGATTCTTCGATAGGCTCAGAATGACAGAAAGAATAAAAATCGAGGAAAGATAGCTCATTTTGCGACCGATATATCAAATCCACAAAGTCTTAATAGGATATCTGTTGTAAAATGAGCGCAATGTTTTACGACGCATGGATTTCCATATAAATAATAGTTGGTTTTATATCCATGCGTCGTAAAACATATATTGTGCGACAGATAGTATATATAAGGAAGCATCAAAAATGACCTTTCCCTATCGTTCTGAGTCGACTTTTTTCTATTGAGCAATTAGGATAAAAACAATGAAAAAAGGGCTTGGCTTGGTTTTTTTATTTTTCTGCGGCGTAATTCTTCTGAACTATCTTGTCCTTTTGATAAATTCATTCCATTTTCCGTCACTATTTGCCACTACCACGTCAAACCCTACGGCTTACGACGGACTGCCATACGTCGACGTGAACTTCTTCAGTCCGGACGGCAACGGCAAGAGCTATATCACCCAAGGTTATGGCGTTACGCCCTATGCGTATCTCTATGTCAATCATTGGCATGACGGGATCGACGTTGCCGCAAACTATGGAGAAAAGATCTATTCTCCGGTGGACGGCACCGTTTTTGCGACTGGCGATCAGGATAATTATTGCTATCATCTCGGATTCGGGAAATATGTCGCCGTGAAGGATGACGCAAAAGATACCGTGTTCTGGTATGCTCACCTCGGCACGATCGCGGTCTCACCGGGAATGAAAATAAAAAAGGGCGCGGCTATCGGAACGGTCGGCGCAACCGGATATGAGTTCGGCGTTCATCTTCATCTCTCGATATTCGACGAAAACGGATTTTCGATGCAAAATAGAAATG
>CAZWWZ010000034.1:0-8288 GCA_964637795.1 uncultured Candidatus Saccharibacteria bacterium
CGTTCTCGGATTGCTTACCAAGAAATACGTAACGATCGCGATCACGGGTTCGCATGGAAAGAGCACGACCACGGCACTCGCGGCACTTGCGCTCATGAAAGGCAAATGCGATCCGACCGTACTGATCGGTACGACGCTTAAAGAGTTCAGCGGAAAAAATATCCGTGTCGGCCGAAGCGATTATCTCGTGATCGAAGCCGATGATTTCGGCGCAGCATTCACTGCCTATTCCCCCACTGTCGCGATCATCACGAACATCGATAAGGAACATCTCGATTTCTATAAAAATTTCAGCAACGTGAAAGCGGCATTCCTGAAATTCCTGTCGCGCGTGAAACCGGGCGGCCTTATGATCTTAAATCGCGAAAATGCCGTATTATGGAGCCTGCGCAATCGCATTGCCACGACCGCAAAGAAAAATGAAGTGACAGTCGTCTGGTATGCGACAACCGGCGCAACGGCAAAAAAAATAAAGAAGGTCATCTCTCTTCCTGGCGCACACAATGTTTCGAACGCTACCGCCGTCTATGAGCTCGGCAGGTTCCTCGAAATTCCGGAAAGGAACGTTCTTTCGGCGATCCATGGCTATCGCGGTGCATATCGTCGCATGGAGCTTCGCGGAAAGTTCAAAGGCGCGCCCGTATTCGACGATTATGCGCATCACCCGACCGAGATCGCGGCGACGCTCCAGGCGTTTCGCGAAAAATTTCCGAAGAAGAAGATACTCTGCGTTTTCCAGCCGCATCAGGTCCAACGAACGGCGCTCCTCTTCAAGGAATTCCAGACCGCGTTCAACGGTGCCGACGAAACGCTCATTTTACCGATCTATCATGTCATCGGCCGTGATACCGTCATCCCGAATCGCGATTCCGCGGCGCTCGTGCGCGCGATCCAAAAAAAGCAGCCCCGCAAACCGATTTTCTATCTTGCCGATCCCGGAAAATTGAAAGAGGCCATTCTCGCGCTTGATGGAGCTCCCCTCTCGCATAAAGTGATCATCATGATGGGTGCCGGCGACATCGTAAAAATGACGGATAAGCTGATAAGATAAATCATCCGTCATGTCGAGCCGCGCGAGACGTCTCCGAGACACTTGCTAAACCAGATTTCTTCGTAAAACTCGGAATGACATTTTTATTGCAAAGAAACGTGTTATCATACCTTAACTATTATGGCATTCAGCGAATATAAGGACATTGAAGATTTCAAGGAACAATGCGGCTATACGATCGATGACGTGTGGTATCCGCGCGTCACGAAGATCGTAGGCATCAAAGCGAAGCCGGCGCTCTACCGGTATTACGGCGCCGCGCCGAGCTTCAAAGCGGCGCAGGACGCCACTGAGCAATCGGCAAAAGAAGGCACGCTGGTCCACGAGACCGTCGAAGCGGCGCTCCTCGGAAAAGACCCCGAAATACCGGAATCGGTCGCGCCAGCCGTAAATGCGGCACTATCGTTCATTAAAACAAATCACATCGAAGTATTACCTGAAAATATCGAACGGCGGATCGTAAACCATGATGAACGTTACGCGGGCACCATCGATGCGCTTGCACGGATCGATGGGCGGCTCGGCGTGCTGGATATCAAAACATCACAATCGATCTATCGCGATTATGGCTTGCAGACATCGGCCTATGTAGATGCATTGAAAAACGATTTTGAGGATCTCGAGGAACGCTGGATCCTGCGTATCGATCAGATCCAGAAATGCCTCCGTTGCGGAGCACGTCGGCGCGTAAAAGGCGGCAATGAGAAGATCGCCATCGTCTGGGGCAACCCCACGCAACGGAGCTGTTCACATTCATGGAGCGAGCTCGTGGGCGAGATCGAACTCAAAGAATTTCCCGCATGGCGGCATGATTTCGAAGCATTCCTTGCGGCAAAGAAACTCTGGGAATGGGAAAACGAGGACTGGCTGAAGAAGATAGGGTATTTGTGATTCCCTGCAGAATCGTCTCAAATTTTTAGATGAACGAAGAGATTGATGATCGCCACCAAGGCGATCATCATCCAAATGAGGTTAAGCCAGAATGGCTGATAGTCCTTCCGGTAGTAGGTTTCTATCGTGACACCCAATGCACCCGTAAGATTAAGCGCTTGATACGAAAGACTTGTCGGAGAAAGAAGGGAAAAGCTCACGAAAAGATAAGCCCCCAGTGTTGCAATGACCCCATACCATCCAAGAATACCTGAAACCTTTTTCATCTTTTTATTATAACTTATCCGCAAGAGCGCATGAACTCCGGACCATACCAAGAAACGGAATCAGAATGGCTCTATTCCCTGAATGTTGACAACTATATACTAAATATGTTATATTATAAAAAGCATCCGGTTGACTAAGCCGGTTTGTAAATCTGCCTTTCGGGGAGGCTATCCCCGAAGAATCCGGGTCGGCTAGGCTTGGACAGGAGAAACGTCATGTTGGATGAGAGATCTGACTTTTTCAAAAAATGCACGACCGCATTGCTCGTACTTGCCATGATCGCCATAGGGATCGTCGAGTTGAATAACTTCTTCTTCCCTCTTCCCTCGAATTTCATGGCCGTGACGGGGGTGCTGCTTCCCCTCTTTCCATGTGCAGCGATCATTTCCATGTTCCGCCTGCACCGTTGGAGCAAACTGGAAAAGCAGTTCCTGGAATTCGTCGGTGTGACCGCACCCGGCTCTCGGGACACAGAAGCTATCGAGATGATGCAGCCGTTGATTGACGCCAAGATGGACGAGATCTTTGAAACCATCATGGAACTCAAGGATAAGATCGGGAACCTTGGCGTTAACGAGTTCGCCACCTGCAACGAAGCTTCCGATCTCGTGGTAAAATTCAACGGTTTGAGAGCCGATATCCGCAACGAGAGAGATCGCTACGAAGACATGAGGGATCTCGTCTGCCATTTCGGATTCGCGGCGCGGTCTGAGCGCAAGCGCTCCAAGGCACTCGCAAAGAACAGATAGTTAGGATAAATACAGGGGGACCGGCGTAGCTGGTCCCCTCTTTCTTTACTAAAATTTTACAACAATCCCCTAATGTCCCGAACCGTCAGCAGGATCATAAGCAACAAGAGAAATGCAAAACCGAGGCCGTTGATCCATGCTTCCACTTTTTCCGGCATCGGCGATCCTTTTATTTTTTCAATGATGATCATGAGGAATCTGCCGCCATCAAGCGCCGGAAACGGGATAAGATTCACAACGGCAAGATTCAATGAGATGATGCCAAGCAACTGAACAAGATAGATAGCGCCGATGCTGCCTGTTTCTTCGGCGACCCCGAAAATACCGACCGGACCGACGACACCCGTAAGAAGCGACGCATGTACGAAAAGATTTTTGATCAGCTGCCAGAGCGTCTGGAATATCATCCCGGCGAGAATGAATGACGTTCTAAGGCCGTCCCACAACGCCTGAAAGAACGGTTCGCGCGCCGTTCCGCCTTCGGAAAGCGCGACGCCGATCGGCCCTTCGTTCGGCCCGACGTTCATGCGCGGCGTGACCGTCACGTCCACTTCCTTGCCATTCCTCAGTAAAGCGATCTCTGTCGGTTGTCCGCGATGCGCATCGACATAATCGATGAAGCTCTGCGAATCGGTAAAATTCTTAACGACATCGCCCTGGGCGATCTTCGCCACGGCAGCCGGCGAACCCGGTTCGGTCGCGGTTATGACAAGCGCCTTCGGCGTCCCGACCATAAGGACAACGGAGACCAGGATCCATCCAAAGATGAAGTTGAAGACGATACCCGCAAGAATAATGATGCTTTTCTTCCATGCCGGCTGGGCAAAAAACAATCGCTCATGGTCAACCTGCTCTTTTTTTTCTCCGTCCGCAGCCAAGGTCGGATCATCCTCTACCATTGCAAATTCGCCGCGCTCCCCTGAGATGCGTACGAATCCGCCGAATGGCAGCCAATTCACGCTGTATTCCGTATCCCCTTTCCTCTTCGCCCAGATCCGCGGCGGAAATCCGATGCCGAATTCGTCCACCTTCAACCCGAAAAGCTTTGCGCACAAAAAATGACCGGCCTCATGGCCGAGAATCAATATCGACAAACCGATAAGAACAAGAATAAAAATGATCATGAAGAGTTGTCGTTTTGAAAGAATTTTTCCTTACGGAAACGAAAAGCCAGTAAGCATCCAGAGTTTCAATAAGACAATCATACCAAACTCTCCATCTCTGCGATACTTGACGATCATAGAATAACGTGCCTAAAATACTCAGGTAAGGGTAAGCGTGAAATGGGAGGTGTCTATGATCTGGATGGTGATAGTAGGTGCTCTGCTTGTGATCGTACCACTCGTGAGCGCACTCATTCCGAGGCCTCACCCCGTCAGTGCCTTTGGTGGAGCTTGTGTTCTGTTGGGGATCATTCTGCTCATTCTCTCCATCGGCGCATAGTTCTAAAAAATGGGCGCGCAACCGCAAGGAAGCGCGCCCAAATTATTTTTTTAAACGCTGGATTCAGTGCCCGCGAAGGCGGGTACGGAGATGACTAAATCAGGAAAATGACTATTCTCCTAATTCGGTCAATTTCTCGTCAACCATTTTCTCGATCTCGGAATTAACCCGATCCATCACTTTCTGAATTTTTTCCTTCCCCTTGAAAACGTCGTCCTTCGTCAGTTCTTTTGCCGCCTCGCCGTCTTTCACGTGCTTCATGATATCGTCACGTCTCGCACGAAGCTGAATACGTGCGGTCTCTGCTGTTTTCTTTACCAGCTTCGTAAGCTCATCCCGGCGCTCATCGCCCAATGCCGAAACGGTCGCCCGGATCGTCGTGCCATCGTTCGATGCCGTAAGTCCCATATGTGCCGCTTCGATCGCCTTCATGATCGGATTTACCGCATCCTTGTCCCAAACCGTTATTTGGACGCTCCGCGGCGGAAGTATCGAGATCGATCCGAGTTCACGGATACTGAGCGTCTGGTCATACAAACTGAGCGTGATATTCTGGATCGCATCTGCGGACGGCCTATTACCGCGGATGCCACCAATATCCGTTTTTAGTTTTGCGATGACGACCGAAAGATCCGCCTCAAGATCCTTGATGATTTGTTCCATTGCTGTCATTTTTCAATGATACCAAAAAACCAACCAATAGGAAATCGCGAGGATGGTCTCATTTCTATTCTGAGCCGTTGGCCGGATTTGAACCGGCGACCTACTCCTTACCATGGAGTTGCTCTACCAGCTGAGCTACAACGGCAGTGCGGATTTTTCCGCCTGCTCAGATTACCGCAATACCGGTGAATCGGCAATACCAATATCCTATTTTTTGGCTGTATTCGTGATGAGCGTCGGATAAATTTCGAAAAGCGTGAGCGAGAAGCTCAAAACCAATGGACCAAGGAACAGACCGATCGGACCGAAAAACGAAAGACCGCCAAGCACGCTCAGAAGAAGAAGCAAAGGATGGATATGCGTACCGCGCCCTATGAAAAGCGGATGCAGAATATTCTCCATCAACATAGAAACAATGAATGCGATGATCGCAAAAATGATCGCTTTCACGATTCCCGCAACGAGAGCCACATAGAGAATACCGGGAATGACGATCAGCGAGACCCCGATGACGGGAATAAAAGCGATCGGTACCGAAAGAGCGCCCCATAAAACAGGATTCGGAACGCCGAATATCAGAAACTCGATGCCAACCACGACGCCCCATACGATCGCCATGAGAAGCGACCCTCGGACAACGGATGTTGTCGTATCCACCATCTTTTGCACGATCTCGTTCGCGCGCTCATCCGTCAGCGGCACGCCGCGCACGACAAGCTTGCGTAATTTTCCGCCATCCTTCAATAAATAAAAGAACGCGAAGAACGCCAGGAAAAATGTCCATGCGACCATGCCCATGCTCGAAAGGAAATTACCGGCGTTCGCCACGATCGTTCCCATGGCCTGCGTTGCGTATTGGCTCACATTGAAATTCGCAAACGCGAACGTGCCGCTGGATTGATGGAAAATCTCCATCAGACTTCCTAGTTTTGCGGTGACAAGACTTTCAAGCGAAGAGATCCCCCCGGCGGCAAGATGGGCATACAATCCCTGTGCCTCGGAGAACAATGCGTAACCGAACATGGTGAGCGGCACGACGATCACGATCGCCGCAAGGAGGATCGTAAGGAACGCCGCAAGACCGTCATGGCGCGGCATACCGCGCTGGATACGGAGATAGATCGGATGGAAAAATATCGCAAGCGCGGCGCCGAGGACGATCACGTTCAGCTCGGGGAGAAAAACGAACGCCGCAAGCACGATCGCGAAAACAAGCATCACGATAAAAAACGGTTTTTCCAATCGTTCGGAATTCATGATATAAGTATAGCATATGATCATCATCGGCATTACGGGAACTCTAGGCGCCGGAAAAGGAACGGTCGTCGATTATCTTACGACCAAAGGATTTATTCACTATTCTGCGCGCGATTTCATCACCCGCGAGATCGAACAACGCGGTCTTCCGGTGAACCGAGACAGCATGACCATGGTCGCAAACGATATGCGTTCGATCCATTCGCCGAGTTATATCGCCGAGATGCTCTATGATGAAGCCGCATCCGCAGGAAAGAACGCCGTCATTGAATCGCTCCGCACCGAGGGCGAGATCTTATCGCTTCGCCAAAAAGGAAATTTTTATCTTCTCGCCGTGGATGCTGACCCAAAGCTCCGTTATGAACGCATAATCCTGCGCGCAAGCGAAACGGACAAAATCTCTTTCGAAAAATTCCTTGCCGACGAAGAACGCGAGATGCACTCAAACGATTCGAACAAACAGAATCTTGCACGCTGCATCGAGCTCGCTGACGAACGTTTAATGAATAACGGCACCAAAGATAACCTGCGCATTCAAGTCGATGG
Organism: uncultured Candidatus Saccharibacteria bacterium; assembly: GCA_964637795.1. Taxonomy (GTDB): domain Bacteria; phylum Patescibacteriota; class Minisyncoccia; order UBA6257; family 2-01-FULL-56-20; genus CAJAQL01. The sequence continues at coordinate 6,868 of CAZWWZ010000034.1, forward strand.
CATGCTCGAGAAGATCGGGGTCGACCAATAAAAATCCCCATATTTGCTGATTTTTTCCTGTGGATAACTTCCCTTTTGACGAAGCGGCGGTATGCTTGCTATAGTTAAATAGTCGAAAATAAATCGAAAACGCCGATTTTGAACTTTTAGTATTGTCATTCCCGTTTTCACGGGAATCCAGAAAAAAGCATGGATCCCCGCCTTCGCGGGGATGACAAAAGAGAAGCTCGGAATGACGATTTAAAAACTATGACTAAAATAACAAAACGCCAGAAAGAAACGCTCGACTTCATCAAAGCCTCTCAGGCAAAAAATGGGTACGCGCCCTCGCTCGAAGAGATCAAGACCTATCTTAAACTTTCCTCGGTTTCTACGGCGCATCATCACGTGAAAGCGCTCGAGGAACAGGGTTATCTGCAAAAAGACGATAACCAGCCGCGCGGGATCAGCGTGAATAGCGCCGAACAGATGGTGCAGATTCCGCTCAAAGGCCTCATTGCGGCCGGAACTCCGATCATGGCGCTCGAACAGCAGGAGATCATTGCCGTGCCGCGCAACCGCCTGCCCCGGGAAGTGAAAAATATTTACGCCCTGAAGGTCGTCGGACAAAGCATGATCGACGAAAACATCAACGACGGCGATATCGTACTTGTCCGTCATCAGGCAACCGCCAACAACGGTGAAAAAGTTGTCGCACTCATCGATAACAATGACGTGACGCTTAAGACGTTCTTTGCTGAACACGGCCAGATCCGCCTTCAGCCTGCCAACAAGAAAATGCAGCCCATCATCGTCCGTAAAGGGAATACCGGTTTCGCGATCCAGGGTATCGTCCTCGACGTGATCAAGAATTTCGCATAAAACCGCTTTTAGTACTCCTCTCTTTTAGTTATGAAAAAGGCGGACTCCCCTAGGAAAGTCCGCCTTGGTTGTATGTTACCCACCGCAGAATCCTACATTGGATTCCAGCGGGGACCGAAGAGAAGAACAAGGACGAAGAGCAGGATCGCCATGGCGAAAAAAATGATCTTCCTCGCCCTTTTTGACCGAATGATTTCGCGCAGCATCAGGAACAGGACACCTGCACCGCCGATCATGAGAATCACCCCCATGAAACCAGCCCTAACAAACAAACTCCACCAACCCATAATCCCCTCCTCTCGGATCTTTTTGATCCGCTAAAGGCCTATCTGCGAATTGAATTATGGCACGATATAAAATATTGTCAAACGTCGGACGGAAATTTCATCGCATAAAAAAGAAACCCCGCCTCATGGAAGCGCGGGGTTTCCTGAACGCGGGGTTTATGGCATTTGGCATTGCCGCTAGAACCAACAAATTCGCTGGCCCCAGAAGGAATCATGAACAATGATCATGGTGGAATGACGACGGTGGCGTCGACGGAATGAAGCTGTGTAATA
>CAZWWZ010000035.1:0-8087 GCA_964637795.1 uncultured Candidatus Saccharibacteria bacterium
AACCCGGTCGAACCTTATTATGAATTTTCACGGACTTTTCCTCCGGAGGGGTTTATTCGCCTTGAGCGCAGTCGAAAGGATTGCTCCTTGACCATGTCACAGCTTTCTTCCCTCGGCTCGACCGTCGTCAGCGGCGTCATTGCCATTGAATTAAATATAACACTTCCGCCGATAAAGGCAAATTATGAGGGTTCGACCCCGAGCTTAATTTCGAACCCTCATAATCTTGAGACAGGTTCATTAGATTCCCGCTTTTGCAGAAATGACATTATCTTTGGCTAAACGAATTTTTATGTTACAATGATGCCATGCTCACTTTTGAACAAATGATGATCCGATTCGCGGTCGCACTGGTTCTTGGCGCCGTGCTCGGCATCGAGCGGGAGCTCGTCGGCAAGGAAAGCGCCGGCGTCCGCACGGAAATGCTGGTGTCTGGCGGTTCGGCGCTCTTTTCCATCGTAGCCCTTTCATTGCCCTACATCGCGGCGACTTCACCCGAGAACTTGAACAGTATGATCGCGAGCGGCGGATTTCTTGGCGCGATCGCCGGCATCACAAGCGGTATTGGATTTCTTGGCGCCGGCATCATCATTAAGATCGATGACCATCCTCACGGCGTAACGACCGCGGCGCTCGTCTGGGCAACAGCCGCCATCGGCGTTCTTGTTGGAATCGGCCTGATCAGTTTCGCCGCAACAGCAGCCGCGTTGCTCGCCATCATACTTTATGTTCTGCGCAGAACGGATATTGCGGCAAAACGGACCGCAAAGGAATCAGAAAAAGGAACCGCATAAAAAGTTAAGGAACACTGCCGATGTCCGACATCCGACGGATGCGGACATCCAACAACCATGTTCGATTTTCTTAAAAAATCATTTCAAAAAAAATCGTTCGCACCGCTCTGGGAGCAGGTCGCTGCCATTAACGCGCTTGAAGAAAAAATGAGCGCACTCAGTACGGACGATCTTCCTGCGGAAAGCGAAAAATTGAAGGTTCGATTAAGCCAGGGTGAATCGCTCGACGATATCCTGCCCGAAGCGTTCGCACTCGCGCGCGAAACCGCCAAGCGGACGCTCGGCCAGCGGGCTTACGATGTTCAGCTCGTGGGCGGCATCGTGATCCACCAGGGCGCCGTTGCCGAAATGATGACCGGCGAAGGAAAAACTTTGGCTGCGGTTGCCCCGGCGTACTTGAACGCGCTCACGGGCAAAGGCGTTCATATCGTCACCGTGAACGAATATCTTGCCCGCCGCGACGCGGTTTGGATGGGGCAGATCTATCGCACGCTCGGCCTTTCGGTCTCCTGCCTCACGCCCAGCGGCGCATTCCTCTATGATCCGCTCTATAAAGCCCCTGAAGAAGGAAGCAGCCCAGCAACGCAAAATCCCGAAGAATCAAAATTGCTCGACAAGGAACGTGATACGACCGGCAGTTTCCTCGTCCAGCAGGAGTTCCTGCGCCCGGTCTCGCGAACCGACGCCTATCGCGCCGACATCGTCTATGGCACCAACAATGAATTCGGTTTTGATTATCTCCGTGACAACCTCGCCTATCGCATCGAGGACCAAGTCCAGCGCGAACGCCATTTTGCGATCATTGATGAAGTGGATAGCATTCTGATCGATGAAGCACGGACGCCGCTCATCATCGCCGCACCGGACAGCGAATCGAGCGATTCTTACCGTACGTTCGCCCGCGTCGCCGCAAATCTCGTGAAAGATGAGGATTACGAAGTCGACGAAAAAAAGAAATCGGTTTCCATCAATGACCACGGTGTCGAAAAAGTGGAACGCATCGTCGGCGTCAAAAATATCTATGCGCCGGAAAATATCCGCCTTGTCCATTACCTCGAAGAAAGCCTCAAGGCGCATGCGCTCTTTTTCCGCGACAAGGATTATGTCGTAAAGGACGGCGAGGTCGTGATCGTCGATGAGTTCACTGGCCGTTTGCTTCGCGGTCGGCGCTATCAGGAAGGATTACATCAGGCGATCGAAGCGAAGGAAGGCGTTGCCGTAAAGGAAGAATCGCGGACCTATGCAAAGATCTCTATTCAGAACTATTTCCGCCTCTATAAAAAGATATCCGGCATGACCGGTACCGCACAAACCTCTGCCGAGGAATTTTTCAAAGTATATCATCTCGAGGTCGTAAGCATTCCGCCGAACCGGCCGCTCGCGCGGCAGGACCTGAATGACGTTATCTATAAGAATGGGAACGCAAAGATCGCGGCGATCGCCGCCGATGTGAAGGAACGATCAAAAAAGGGCCAACCCGTGCTTTTAGGAACCACTTCGATCGCCAATAACGAAATATTATCAGCCGCACTCAGTAATGCCGGCGTAAAACACGAGGTTTTGAACGCAAAGAACAACGAACGTGAAGGATCCATTATCGCTCAAGCCGGCAAGCCTGGGGCCGTGACGGTCGCAACGAACATGGCCGGACGCGGCGTCGATATCCTGCTTGGCGGCAATCCTCCGACCGAAGCCGATCAGAAACGCGTCCGCGAAGCCGGAGGCCTGCACGTGATCGGCACCGAACGACATGAAGCCCGCCGCATCGATAATCAGCTCCGCGGCCGCGCGGGCCGGCAGGGAGATCCAGGATCTTCACAGTTCTTCCTCTCACCCGACGATGATCTTCTCCGTATCTTCGGCGGCGATCGTCTAAAAGGCCTCATGAACCGCTTTGACGTTCCGGAAAATGAACCTATCCAGTTCTCGTTCGTCACGAAGGCAGTGATGCAGGCACAGGAGAAAGTGGAAGGTTCGAACTTCGATTTCCGCAAACATCTTCTCGAATACGACGACGTCCTGAACAAGCAACGAAGCGCCGTCTACGAACGAAGACAGAATATCTTAGGTATGCTCTCAAGGGAAGATATTGCGACAGCCATAAGCGACGCTGCGCTTGCCCATTTCGACGCCATGGTCGCGCACGGCATGACGGAGGAAGACATCGATAAGGCATTTATCGAAGCCGGCCTGAAAGAATCTCACCCACCCGTCGTTTCCAAGGAGGCGGAAGCAACAGAAACAGACCTTGACCGACGGGACATCATTAAAAAAGCCGCGGATCGCGCCGCACTGAATCCGCTCGCCCGCAATCAGCTTCTCGGCGTTCTCGATATGCTCTGGATGAACAATCTCGATGATCTCGAATCACTGTCACAATCGGTCGGACTTCGCGCCTACGGCCAGCACGATCCTCTTGTCGAATACCGCCAGGAAGCGCATCGTCTCTTCAAAAGCTTCTGGACCAATTACAACGCATGGATCTTCATGAACGTTTTCAAACTGGCAATCGGTGCGGGAAACGCAATCGAACGCAGCCAACCGAAGATCCTAGCTGCGGCGGGCGGAACGGCGAACGACCACCTATTCGATAATGTGGGGCGTAACGATCCATGCCCATGCGGGAGTGGAAGGAAATTCAAACACTGCGGCCTGCAGAATACTGACGAGCATCAAAGATTTATGGCACAGAAAGGTCCGAAGCATGAAGTGACCGGTGAATAGATAGCAAAGAAACGGCGTGCTGTAAAAACCCACTTAACGACGCGCGCCCAAAAGGCGCGCGTCGTTAAGTACGGCGACACACCTTATCCACGGCGAAGTATTCTATTTCCCCTGGGTGGATCCCGGAGCGGAATATGGCGTGGTCGTAACTACCTGCAGATTCCCGTTAATAAGCTTTGCCGTTATCTGGATCAAAGAAGAAGTCGGGGAATTGGAAAGCGGCTCAACCCTGACGTCCTTCACGATCACCGGGACCCCATTGATAATCTCCTCCGTCCGCGTATCTGAACATTGGCCAGAGCATCCCTCGGAGCGAACGACGGTTATGGTGTCTGAAGCCTCGTCGAAATTCAGAGCAGATCCCACCAACGTGCAATCCCCTGATGCGGCGGGACAAGCGAATTGATTCGTGCTGGTATTGAATATCCAGTACTCAAATCCTTGATTTCCGGTTGTCCCATGGCCGGCATTGATCATGAAATCAGGAACTCCATCAAAATTGATGTCTTGACTCTTGATTTCGGGACAGCCGGTGGCGCCGGAATATATATTACTCATGGGAATGGTCTGTATTACGGAACTCGCTTGATCCACGTCTATGCTGTCCACTGACGTATCACTCGCGCTGGCCAAGGTAGTACAGTGCGCAACTACGGTGAAATCTCCCACCTGGGCGGTCGAACTTGAATTCTGGGTCTTTCCGGCTCCGGACCGACCGGACAAAGCTGACTTATGCTGCAAATAGTACGCTCCTCCTAATATCAGAGCGATCACAACGACAGCGGAAACGATAAATATCGGCGAAAATATTTTTTTGTTCATGTTTTTATTATAACATAACAAGCTCCGAGGCAAGACCAGAGGCATGGGCATCACCGCCCGCACCGGCCGCAATGATCCCTGCCCCTGCGGAGCAAAAAATCCCGATGGAACACCCAAAAAATACAAGGAACTGCCACGGAAAAAGTTAAAGCTCTCCCGCACACGGGATCGATAGGGTAAACCTCGTTACAAATGAAAAAGGCCCTTTAACGCAGGGGCCCGAGCGAATCGCCATAGCGATCAAATGTTGGTTTGGTTTTTCTGACCTCGCAGATAGTCGCGCAAGCAGATTATGATACCCCACAGCGTGAACACTGCCAAGAATACGATGGCACCAATGATCCGGACATCCACATGCTCATCGGTATTCATGAACAGCGTTATGCTGGCGGTCTCCAGAAAAACCGCCAAAGCAAGAAAAAACACCTTAAAAAAGAACAAACTCTTGGTTGCGACGGCGACAAGATAGCCACCGAGGCTCACAAGGGCAAGCATCAGGATTATACCCAGAACGCTTTCCATGAAAACCTCCTTGCGACACTTCGGCGGTCGCCACCCGATTTCAAACAAAAGTATTATATCACAATATCTATTGTATTGTCAATATCTCTCATTAAACCTCTCTTTCGCTGCCGTTCAGGAATTGGTTCAACTCCCGCCGGGAATGAAAGGTTCTTCCTGTCATTTTTCGGAGATCGGACATCGCATGCTCGCTCCCCTTCATGCCGGGGCCGATCCCCGTTACGCGGATCCCATCGAAGCCCGGATCACTGGCGTAATAGACCTCAACGAAGAATTCATATTGACCGTCGTCCGTGCGGCGAACGGTCCTCGTGGTCGTCATAATATCGCCGCGAGCCTCCCTTTTGTCGTCCGGAAAGATCTCCTTCTTTTGAGGCTGATCGAAATTCATGTTTTCCATGATGGCACAATCTGAAAGTTATGTAAAATCAGCCATCAAATTTTCTCTCGAAAATATTCAAATTTCCGCGGATCGACAGCTTGATATTTTGCGAAAAATCAGCTATTAATCAAAAATAGGACAGAAAGGAGCTACCATGCTGTTTTTTGAACCGGTACGGGATTACAGGAAAATCTTCCCCCCAGAGATAGCCGGCATCATCACGACGCTCGCCGCTCTCGGTTTCGTGGGAGGAGTCGACCATGATCTCGGTCTGATCAATCTCAAAATAGAGACCCCCCTCATCGAACGAGGCGGTAAAGTCTACTACGGAGAAACGGTCGCAGGGTGGCCGCGAGCCGGGCAAGATCAAGAATGAAATCCTTTCATTTCGCCCAACTTCAAAAAGGCGCTACAGGCCAAGACGATACGTCTCGGCCTGTTTTATTTTGAATTCTATCCCGTCACAACCTTCAAGAGTGCGTCTATCACGGGTTGCATTTCAAGAATTTCCTCTTCTGCGGTATGTAAGATCGATGGCTTGTTCGTAGCTTTTGAAAGATAAAGCGCGCGAACCGGCATTTGAAGATGGGCATCCCCGAAAATCCGGTCGGTCAAAATAACCTCGCGTCTTGATTCCGCAATGCGCATCGTTCCGTCGGGATTCAAAACAACAAACGATTCCACCCAAGCGGCATCGACATTCCCGCCATGTTTATGGGCAATGCCTCTCCAGAATTCCAAAACAGTTTTGGCTATTTCCTGTCGGGTGAGCGATCTTTCATCGGTAGTGCCAAGCGCCGTCCTCTTCGGCGTATCAACGAGCCCCTCTCCCCGAACCCAAAAACCGGTGTCGTTCGCAAGGATCGGCATATCGACTTTCCCCTCATAGGCACGGGCTTTGATCGTGGCATTCTCGGTCAAACTTGTTCCGTTCTCTTCCGGGTCGATGTTCTCCAATCCAAAATCTTGCGGGGTAGAGATCTCGATATCCAGACCGGTTTGCCTTAAAAGTTTTTTGTATCGTTCAATCTTGCCTTCGTTCCGGGTTGCCAAAAATATTTTCTTTTTCATTTTTATATTATAACCCTCATGTGCGGACTTTGATATTCTTTAAAAAATTGATATATCAATATGTGGTTACCCTGATTAAATCAGGTCAGTCAGAAGGAGGCTCCCCGTGAGAAACGTCCGCAATATCGTTTTTTGTATCTTAATCGGCTTATTCTTCGGGGTAGCAACCGATGTATCGGCCGAAAAAATCCACAAGGACAGTGGCGACTACAAAGTCGGTTGTGTGAGTCACGCCCCGTGGACATCGTCCCAAAACGCTTTTTCCGCGGCAGCGTTCGCTCCCGTCAAACCCCGTCACAGCTGTTCCGTCAAAGAGAAAAGGCATTTATGGAAATTCCGCATCCCCTCGAGATCGATTTCTCTCAAGGACAGGAAACGGTAAAAAACGCATGGTTCACTACGAAGAGGCGCCCGCATGGGCCTCTTTTTTTAAATCATTTTGCGCGGATGAGGATGGAATATCATTGAAACGATTCCGGAAAAAGCCAGAAGATGGCTATATAATTGCGTCTCATAATAATAGTGGACGATATTCGAACGATATTGATACAATTCAATGTATATGCGGAGTTTTAATAATCGGACAATTTCAGGAAGAGACAGACTGGAAAGTCTCGAAGCAGAACATAAATACGTCTTTCACGGTTCGGGGAACCCACACCTTAAATTCTTGGAACCGCGCCAAGCATATTCTTGGGTCAGAGGCAAAAAGACGGAAGATGATAAGCCCGCGATCCATGCATCGCCATTTTCTGACATCGCCATATTCATGGGACTGATCAATGAAGAAAATTGCCCTAAAGGACTTGAGAGCGAGTTCTCTTATGATGGAGGGAAGCTGCGTTTCTCCGTTTCACAACGATCACTGGATCAATTGGATGATAAAGGCGCAAAAGGATATGTGTATGTTTTTGCCAAGGAAGACTTCGTCCCCCGGGATCGATATCAATTCATCTCCTATCGCGCAGTAAAGCCCCTGTTCATGATAGAGGTCGAGAAAGCTGATTTGCCCGGAGCTATAGAAATTAAAGTTGAGAACAAGGCGATCTGAAAAGATGAGATCATCTTATGATCTTTTCGCGTGCGGAATATTGAACCAGGTTCGAACTATTTTATTTACCGGGCTAAACGGTACTCCAAGGCTCCGGCAACAACATCTGAATGGTTTTCCGTCTTGTTGCCGAGAGATGCACTATGGTCTTTTTATTTCGGGGGTTAATTTGAAAGATCAGTTCTCGGCATCTTCCGCAAGGTGGCAATATTTTCCCATGATCGGTTATCGCGATGATCTCTTTTATCTCGGACTCCTTATGTTTCAGCATCTCGGCTATCGCAGAATGTTCGGCGCAAAATCCGACGCCGCAGCAAGCATCAATACAGATACCCGTATAAATATTCCCCTTGGGAGTTATAAGCGCGGCACCGACACCGCCGCAGCTCGCCAGCTTGCTCAATTTTCTGCTTTCACTGATCCTGCGGGCCTCTTCGTGAAGCGCGGTAAAATTATTCATAAATAGGTTTTATGCCGATCGCGTAAATGCCGAACTTTTTTATCCTTTCTTCATATCCCTCAAGACTATTATAGCTTTTTATCCCGCCCTCGACATCAAGACCGCTCGAAAGAACATTTTTTATTCCTTCCGCCTCAAGCATCGATCTAACGTCGGGATATTTACTGACCGATAAAACTTCGCATGCCATTTTTTCATTGGTGACATTATTGATAAAAGTCACATGATCTCCTGCGACCATTTTTGCATATCGTTCATCAT
>CAZWWZ010000036.1:0-8023 GCA_964637795.1 uncultured Candidatus Saccharibacteria bacterium
GGGAGTTATTTTCGCAATAATTCTGTGGTACGCTATGAAGCATGATGAAAGCATTTCACAGCTTTTCTTCAGAGGAGACCAAGCGATTCGGTAGGGAGATCGCTGAATCGTTGCTTGGCGACGAACATCACAAAACGAAAGCGGCGACCGTGATCGCGTTGCGTGGCGATCTTGGCGCGGGCAAAACGACGTTCACGCAGGGATTTTTCCGCGGCCTTGGGATTCGGCGAAGTCCGACGAGTCCGACGTTCGTTTTGATGCGCCGCTATGCCATGCGCCGTGCCGGTTTTTTGAACGTCTATCATGTCGACGCCTATCGTCTTTCGGGGGCCGCCGCCACGGATGCGCTTGATATGGATGCCGTTCTGAAGGATCCTCGCAATATCGTCCTCGTGGAGTGGCCGGAAAAAATAGAAGGCATTTTGCCGCGCGATGCGATGCGATTGGATTTCGCATATGGAAAGAAGGAGAATGAGAGGGTTATAAAAATGAAATACGGATTCCCGGCTGAATCGGGAATAACCAAAGCGTAAAAAATAATATGAAAAAACTTCTTCTCATCGATGCGAATTCAGTCATTCATCGCTCGTTCCATGCGCTGCCGCCGTTCACGGGGCCGTCGGGCGAACCGACCGGGGCGCTCTATGGTGTTGCAAGTATCTTGCTCAAATTGTGGCGCGAGGAACGGCCGGCATATGCTGCGGCACTTTTCGATCGGCCGGAGCCGACGTTTCGGAAAAAAGAGTATGCCGCATACAAGGCCCAGCGGCCGCCGGCGCCGGACGAACTGATCTCGCAGATCATCGAGGCGCATCATCTTTTTGAGGCGTTCGGAATAAAAACGTTCGAGAAGCCGGGATTCGAAGCGGACGATCTCATTGCAACCCTCGCGGAACGGTTCAAGGGTGAGCCGGATGTGCAGGTCGTCATCCTGACTGGTGATCGCGATACGCTGCAGATGATCGAGGACGATAAGATCGTTGTCCGCACGTTCAATAAAGGAGTAAGCGATACGACGATCTACGACGAAAAAACGGTGATTGAGAAATATGGTTTCGCGCCGAAGTTCATGGTGGATTATAAAGCGCTCGTCGGCGATCCATCGGATAACATCAAAGGAGTGTTGGGCGTAGGGCCGAAGACGGCAACGGAACTGATCAAAAAATTCGGAACTATCGAAAATATCTGGAAAGCGGTTCCTGACGATCCAAAGCTCACGGCACGTCTTGGTGGGCGCGAGGAGGAAGCGAAGTTTTCAAAGAAGCTGGTTATTTTAGAGCGACATGTTCCTGTCGAACTTTCGGATATTTCGGATCTCGGTATTACGGGCGACATGCTCCCCGTTGAGGCATATTTCGAGAAAGAAGGATTTGCGACGCTCCTCAAACGGTTTGAACAGGGGAATGGTTCTGCATTCGCGTCCGACAAGGATACGAAAAAGAAAAAAGAGAAGCCGCCGAGCCGTCAGCAGTCGATGTTCTGAGTGAGTAAAACTCCAGATTTTTGGCAGTGGACGTACGGAGAATTGAACTCCGCGAACCCCGATTACCAAAGTCGGGATAAGCTCGTGTTCGAACCCCGTAAAAGACCCAGCAATGGGTCTTTTACTTTTATCCTTGATCTGTCTCAGCTTTAATTCGTGCTAAACTAAAGCCAATGAAATCGCGGGATGGTTTTGCGGCAGCGATCGTCATTTTGATCGTCTTTGCCTTGGTCGTAACTGGTGGAATCGCTTATGTCCACTATGTGTATTTGCCGCGTATGGCGGCACAGAACACGATTCCTTCAGTGGAGATTGAGGCGACGACAACGACGCAAGCCACCGCAAGTACCACTGTTATGATAGCTCCTCCGAACGCAACTTCGTCGCCCGTGACAAAAAAGGTGGCATCCAATGGTCCAAAGGCTGCCGCGCCGGCCGCATTCTCTTGCTCATATGACGATGGTACGAATGTCGGCATTGTCTTACATGCGTCATTTCCTTCATATATGGATCCCGCAATAGTGGAGGTTCCTTATAGCGGGGGAGATAACGCGATCATCAAAGAAGATCTATCGCAAGATCTGTTCTGCGTGAAAGCAAGGAAGGCGTACGTTGACGGACTGTTTCTTGTTGAGAATAAGAAAAATGGCAACGGCCTTTTGACGGTTGTGGTGAACCCCGCAAAAGGAAAGGAGTACGCGATCGATGCAAATTCTACGGCGGTCGGGATGATGTTCATGAACTTTTATTTTTTCAACTCGAATCCGGCGAGGGCAACGGTTATTCTCTCGGCCATTTCGAACGCACAAGGTATTTCAATGCTCGCGCAATTTATCCAATCCACGCCTAACTTTGCCGACCAGATCAATAGTAGCAGTAGTCAAATTGCCGCTACCTTCCAAGCGATAGCCACCTCGGCTTTGAAAACTCTCACTGCGACAAGCACGACCGTGGTCACTCCGGCCGCGATTCAGATTACTTCGCCAACTGGTGCTGATACTTGGAGTGCGAGCGCGGCAACTCAACATGAGATTGATTGGAAGTATCAAGGGCTTGATCAAAATGATCAAGAAAATCTTTATCTTTATTTCCCCGATGGAACTCAATGCAATTTTGAAAGTGGCCCAGTGGGCGGTGGCGTGGCATATGTTATTCTTCCCAGTATGGGATGCATTGGCTCAGCGCAAAAACCAGTTTTGAGTTCCGGCCGATATTCCATAGCGATCGAGGTTGAGGATGTCACTAATAACGTAGTGGCTGCTGCGCAAAGCGATTGGTTTAATGTTGCATTATAAAAATAACTTAATATTGCATTAGATTTTTATGGGAAAGCCGATTGGCAGGCTTGGTTTATCCACTATTCCTGATTCGCCCTCTCCCTGATCCGTGTTATATTTAAAGCAATAAATCGGGCTCCCTTGTCAGGAGGAAAATATAAAAATTTATGTCTAAAAAATATAAACTGGTCGCAACCTTCGCGTTCGCGGCGTTTTTTACGGTTGCCGGGCTTAAGGTCGTAAATGCGCAATCTGCCGCTCCGGTGGTATCGTCAATGAACCCGACGTCGGCAGTTCCGGGCGCGACGATCAACGTTGCGGGTTCTGGCTATGACAACACCACTTATGTCTCTATTGATAATGGTGCGTGGGTGCTGGATCCTTCGGTGTATGCTCTGGGAACAACGTTGAGCTTCGTTCTGCCATCGAACATCACTGCGGGCACGCATACGGTTCAGATTGGAAACAAGGGGAGCGCCTATTCCGAAGTAACCGCTGGCTCCGTGATGGTCACCACGCAAGAATCTTTTATGCCAAAAATCTCGTCAATTAGTCCAACCACGGCGCAGCAAGGTGATACGATTACGGTTTATGGTTCAAATCTCTATGGTGACGGTGTTGTTTTCGATGGTATCGAACTTTCGACTTCAATGACGACATATGGAACTTCTGATACATCGGGCAATTCCCTGACATTTACCGTTCCTGCGATAGCAAGTGTCGGTTCTCATGCTGTTCAGGTCGAACAGAGGATTGTTGGCGGATTGAGTAATTCGGTAACACTGAATGTTGCCGCTATGCCCGCGACACCGATCCTGACTTCTCTTTCGGTAGATCCTACTTCGCTCACCTCCGGTCAGACGGCGGCGATCAGCTATGTCGGTACGAATTTGACGACGGTCAATTTATCCGTCACGTGTCCCTTCGGCGTGAGCTCTCCCGATGGCCATGGCGGAGATGCGTGCGGCAGGACTTCCACCTTCGCGGACGGTTATACCAGCACACAGCTTGAGTTTGTGAACAGCAACCAAAGCAGTCAGCAATTAGAAATTACGGTCTCTGCCTATAACGCCTCTAATTCGCTAGTGGGAACGAAATCTGCGTACGTTACGGTTGCGCCTGCAGCCGTGACAACGATGCCGGTAACGTCAATGACAACTTCAACGCCGACCACGGGAAGCGGTACGGGCGGTTCATCTTCTGATGTGGCGTTACAACAGGAATTGACCCAACTGCTCACGTTGCTTTTGCAATTACTTCAGCAGGCTGCCGCGAAAGGGCTTTTGAGCGCAAGCCAGCTTAATGCAGCATGGGGTTCACTATCGAAATAGTCTGATCGGCCGGTTTTTCTATTCAAAAAACACTCCGCCATTGAGGAGTGTTTTTTGAGTTACTCCAGTAATCTATCCACAGTTATTCTCACGGGGTCTTTCGTGATAAGATTAAGGCATGGCATGGAAGAATATTCGTGGAGGCATGATCACGGGAATCGACATTGGTACATCGTCGGTCAAGGTTGCGGTCGGCGAACAGGTCGGCAGCAAGATATCGCTTGTTCATGCCGCGAAGGAATCCTGCAGCGGCCTGCGCCGCGGCGCGGTCATTGATGTGGTTGAGGTTTCGCGCACGGTGAATCGCGCGCTCGCCGATATCAAGAAGTTCTCGAAATCCGCGACGAAAAACATATATCTCAGCATCGGCACCTCGCAGGTGAACATGCAGGTCTCGCGCGGTATCGTCGCGGTCTCGCGCGCCGATGCGGAGATCTATCAGGATGACATTGATCGTGCGGTGCGGGCGAGCCAGGCGGTCAATTTGCCGCAGAACCGGATGATCGTGCACACGTTGACGCGCGAGTTCGTGGTGGATGGCGCGGGTGACATCACGGATCCGCTTGGTCTTTCCGGGAGTCGTCTCGAAGTGCAAAGCGTCATCGTGGATGCGTTCTCGCCGCACGTGAAGAACTTGATCCGGTCGGTCGAGCTTGCCGGCGGCGAGATCGGCGGTTTGGTCTTTGCACCGCTGGTCGCCGCGCGTGCGGCGCTCGCAAAACGTCAGCGTGATCTTGGCGCCGTTCTTGTTGATATCGGTTTCGGGACGACCGGCATGAGCGTGTATGAAGAGAACAAGCTTTTGAGCGTGATGAAATTTCCGATCGGTGCGGGGAATATTACGAATGATCTTGGTGTTGGTTTGAAAGTTCCGATCGACGCCGCGGAAGAGATCAAGCTGGAGTACGGCAACGCGGTCGCGCGCGACGTGAACACCAAGGATCTCGTCGACATCACGAAGCTTGTCCCCGACGCAAAGGGACCGGTGTCGCGCAGATTCATTGCCGACATCATCGAGTCGCGGATGGGGGAGATATTCGATCTTGTAAATGCCGAACTGAAGGCTTGCGGGAAATATGCTGAGCTTCCCGGGGGTGTGGTTATCGTGGGCGGTGGTGCGAAACTTCCCGGTGTAACCGATCTTGCGAAGCAGGATATGCGTCTTTCCGCGCAGATCGGATCAACGATCGCGGAGGAATGGGTGGATGAAGGCGGTGCATTCAAGGAATATCTCGAAGATCCCGAGTTTGTGAGCGCTCTCGGATTGGTTCTTTGGGGTGCGGATGCCTCAGGCTGGGATAAAGGTGGCCGTACCGGTAGTTCGCCGCTCCGCCGGATACAGGGTGTTTTCAGGTATTTTGCTCCGTAGGGACTGTCATCATTGAGCGTTGGCCCCGTGTGCCGACATAGGGCGAGAGATCCCAGTATCCTTCACGGGGCTAAGGATGAAAGAATATGGAATGTGGTCTTTCTTTCGGAGATTTGATAAACTATTTACATGACCAAGAAAAAATCGATAGTGCATGCGCGGCATGCTGCAATCAAAAAAACAACGTCGGGCAGCGGGTTTCAGCCGCTTGCAGCGAACGTGAAACTGATCGGCATCGGCGGCGGGGGCGGACATGCGGTCTCGCGCATGGCACGCGATTTTTTCCGTGGCGTTGATTTTATTGCGATCAATACCGACCATCAGGATCTCGATCATTGCGACGTCAAGCAGAAATTATATATCGGTAAAAATCTGACGCGCGGACTTGGAACGGGAATGAATCCCGACCTCGGTAAGCAGGCGGCGGAAGAAAATCGTTCGGAGATAGCGGAGCTGGTGAAAGGCGCGGACCTCGTTTTTCTCGCAGCCGGTTTGGGCGGGGGCACGGGAACCGGTGCGACGCCGGTCATTGCCGAAACGGCGAAACAGGCGGGAGCTTTGACGATCGCGGTCGTCACGCGTCCGTTCGGGTTCGAGGGTGTTCAGCGCGAGCGGATCGCGACCGAAGGGCTCATGAAGTTGAAAGATAAAGTAGATGCGTTGATCGTCGTACCGAACGATCGCATTTTCAATGTGATCGGAAAGGACACGCCGATCCTCAAGGCGTTCGAGGCGATCGACGATGTCCTCCGGAATGCGTTGAATGGTCTGGTGGAGATCATTGCCATGCCGGGGATCATCAATGTCGACTTTGCCGACGTGAAGAACATCATGGCTGACGCGGGGATGGCGATCGTGGGTGTCGGTACGGCATCGGGCGCGAATCGCGCCATGGACGCCGTTAACATGGCACTTCATTCGCCGCTCCTGGAGACAAGCCCCGAAGGCGCGAAGGCCGTGCTTCTCGGCATCTCGGGCGGCAGGGACCTGAAGATGACGGAGATCAATGAGGCGGCGAAACTTGTCGCGCAGACGGCCGATCCCGGCGCGCGCATCATCTTCGGCGCGTATTACGATAAGAATTTAAAACCGAATCAGGTGAAGGTCACGATTATCGCAAGCGGTTTCAATGGCAATGGAGGCCAGCCTTCGATGCTTTTCGGTGCGCAGAGCGGCCATTTCGGCGAGCGCCATACGGTGTTTTCGAGTGGATCATCGGTCAACGAGCCGCCGCTCATCAAAAAAACCTTTGTTTCTTCTGCGACCGAGACAAAGAACGGAACGGTAAATGGCATTTCTTCACGGGAGTTTCTGGAAAAGGATGGTTCCCCGCTCAATTTTGGCGGAAATTCACCGAAGTCGTCATCTGCACTGAATGATGACAAAAAGAAAGAGGCAAAAGAGATAAGGGAGGACAAGGATGCGAAGGATGAAGATGCGTGGGATATTCCGGCGTTTTTGCGAAGGCGGAAAAAGTGACATTAAAAATCACGATTGTGGTCGCGGTTTTTAATGTCATCCCCGTCCTTCGGCGAATCTCAGGATAAACTCCGGCGGGGATCCGGGGTTGAGCAAGAATCACTATGATCGAGGTCGAAAAAAAATTCAAGGCAGAAAAAAATGAGCTCGCGCGTTTAATCGCGGGAGCTCATTTTTTACGGGAAGACAAACATACGGATGTTTATTATGACACGGCGGATTATGCGCTTACCAAAAGGGACATCTGGCTCCGGATGCGTTCAGGGAAGTTCGAATTGAAATATCCGATTGGTGCGGCGGATGCCGTGCATGATGTGACGGTCTATGACGAGATCGAGAATGATGCGGCGATCGCCGCAAAACTTGGTATGCCGACCGATAAGTCGCTTCAAGACGTCCTCGTATCATTGGGATATGTGCCGTTCGCCACGATCACGACGACACGCGCAAAGTACGAGAAAGATGGTTTTCATATTGATATCGACGAAGCGGATTTTGGCTATAGTATTCTTGAGATCGAGCTGATGGTTTCCGATAAGAATGAAGTTGACTCTGCGGGAGGACATATTCTTGATTTTGCCGCGAAGAACGGAATTTCCGTTTCGGAGAAACAGGTCCGCGGAAAGGTCAGGGAATACATCAGGCTCAATAATCCTCGGCAAGCCCGCATTTTGGAAGAGGCGTGGGGGATCGCCCTCTAGCGCTTGTCTCGGACAGTTCCCGAATATTATAGTATGTAAATATTCATGTCGTCCTTGCTTCTGTTTCATCCTAACTATTATCTTTTTTTCGAGATCCTCGGGATCGCTGCATTTTTTATGATCATTGTTCGCGAAGCGGTTGCGCGCCATTTCAGGCGCGTTTTCGAGATCGTAAGCTGTGCGGTTTTCGGTGTCGTGCTTGAAATAGGGGATACCTATCTCGCGCATACTTATTCATACAGCAGCAATTTTCTGATCGAGGTCATGCATGTGCCGCTCGTTATCGGCGCTGGTTGGGCGACGATCATTTATTGCGCGATGCTTTTGAGCGACGAATACAATGTGCCGTGGCAATTGAAGCCTTTTCTTGATGCCCTGACGGC
>CAZWWZ010000037.1:0-7906 GCA_964637795.1 uncultured Candidatus Saccharibacteria bacterium
TACCGTCGGCTCGGGCGGATATGTCAATCAGGCAGGAGATATCGGCGTCAGCCGCAACGGTTCTCCCACGACGGGCGTCATTTATCTTGGTAGCGGCGGTTCCCACTATCTCTATTTCGACGGAACGAACTACAACTTGAACGCCGGAGGATTGAATGTGACCGGCGCGATAAGCGGAAGCTCGTTCTCCGGTTCCGGTTCCGGGCTTACGGGAACGGCAGCAAGTCTTACCTCGGGTGCGCTTCAGTATTTAGGTCCTCAAACCGCCAACACCTCAGGATCTCTGACATCGGGCTTAACGGTTGGAGGTGTCTATGCGAACGGCTATCCGACATCCTATGGCAACGTGCTGAACATCGGCGGGGGAGGCTACGGACAGCTGTTGATCGGATGGTCGGGCTCGACCGGAGGAACTGCGGACAACTATATACGGTCACTCAGGGATTCCGCGGTCGGCACCAACAACTGGTCGACGTGGGCAAAGATCATCACCGATCAGAACTACAATTCGTATGCGCCGACCCTCACGGGCGGTGGTGCGAACGGCACCTGGGGGATCAATATAACGGGCACGGCGCAGAACGCGAACCAATTGATCGGAAAGAACTGGAACTGGTCCGGCCAATCGGGCCAGCCGTCATGGCTCTGGGGCGGATCGGACGGAACCAATATGTATGTTTACAATCCGAGCAACTTCAGCGTGAATTATGCGAATACCGCCGGTTCGCTTTCCAATAATAATATCTCGCAGTTCAATAATGATTCCGGATATATCACGTCGGCGGCGTCGGGTTTCAGTCATTCCCTTTATACGAATGGTTATGATGTTCTTCCTGATGGGTTAATTATAGAGTGGGGCGTGGTGACGCCCGGCGGTTGCGTGTCGTTTTCCAAGACATTCCCCAACGCCATTTTCAGTGCGACGGCGGCGACCTACGGAGGTACGGATCGCATTACGTACGTGTCGAGCTACTCGACGGGTTCTATCTGCATCTCTAATAATGGTTCCGGTGTGTCGGCGACCTATATGGCGATCGGTGATTGATTTCTATTATTATATTATCCCACGCCGCGCCGCGGGATTCGGCAGACCATCCATGCTCCCGTTTTCGGTCGTCCTCAGCGCAGGCGGAGGATCCGTGCTTCCAGCTTTCGTTTTTTTACGACAAGCACGGATGGTTCCGCTGGAGCCTGCACTCGCGAAGGCGAGCGGGGCTACGACAGAAAATGTAATCTGTGGATAACCTTTGGATTGTAATGGTAAAAGTGCTATTCTTTTAATTAAGAGAAAAGGTTTATCCTTAAGAAAGATCATCGTTATTCTTTTTTGGATAGGCTAGACTTAGAGGTTGTAAATCCAATATTCACGAAGCCTGTGGATAACACTTGACTGTTAAAAGTGTTATACTTTAATCAAGAAAGAAAAGGTTCAATTTTACATAAAAAAATAAAAAGATCATCGTTCTTTTTCAAAAAGATGATGAAATAAAAAACGTGATCACCCGAAAATCAAAAATTATCTTTTCCGCTATCACCCTGCTCGTTCTTGCAGGTGCGATTGGTGTCGGAGCATATCATGTTTTTGCCGTGGCGACCAATCAAGCGGGCGTCGGTTATGGCGCGATCGGCATGGATTCATATTCCAACGTAAGCGTCGGTAGTTCGTCGCCAAACGGTGTGGCGCGATTTGTCGTGAACGCTTCTTCGGGTGCCAGTACCTATACCCTGAAGGCGCTTTCTTCTACGGGCGCATCTCTTTTCTCCGTTGATAACAGCGGCAATGTGGTAACGGCCGGATCTCTTACGGCCGGTTCTTTTGTCGGTAATCTGAGCGGCACCGTAACGGCTGGCAATATTTCGTCGGGTGCATTCGGAGCGAATACAGGTGGCGGAATATACAGCTTTCCGAGTAATATTGGCATTAGCGGAGATACGACACCGGCTCAGACCGGATTATTGAGCTTGGGATACTCGGTCACCAATGGATATGCTTGGATACAAAGTTTCAATAGTAAACCTTTAACGCTTAACCCGGTAGGAAATAACGTCGGTATCGGCACGACGAATCCGACCACGGCTCTCGCGGTCGTCGGCAATGTTTCCTCGACGGGACTTTGCTTGGGTGGAGTTTGTAATACGACTTGGCCCACGAGCGGGGTAAGTTCCATATTTGGCAGAACGGGCGCCGTTGTTGCGGCATCGGGAGATTATTCCGTGGCGCAGGTGACGGGAGCGGCACCGCTTGCAAGCCCGACCTTCACTGGGAGTGTAACGATGCCCGGCGGCATCTGGAATTCGTCGGGCAACGTCGGTATCGGCACGACGGCACCGGGAACAACGCTTGATGTGAATGGCTATATACGTACGGAGGGCGCTGATTATCAATTACAGACCCAGAGCGGCTGGGGTGGTTGGTCCCGTGAGTATTCGATTACCAACCCATCTGCTGCGCAATTAGTTGGGTTTGGGGCTTTAGGAGCTTCTCCAACTGCGTATACCTATGCCTATATAGGACCTTCGTACACTAGTCCTACGGCGGTATTTACATCTTCCGGCAACGTCGGCATCGGCACGACGGCACCTGCACAGAAACTTTCCGTCGCTGGCACGATTCAGTCCACTTCAGGAGGTATTATGTTCCCTGATGGCACCACGCAGACGACGGCGGCTAGTGGCTCGACCGTGGTGACCGCTGGCAACGTTTCCGCGGGTACTTTCGGTGCGAATACCGGAGGAGGAAATTATGCATTTTCGGGCAATGTCGGCATTGGAGCAACGACGGCATCAGTAAAACTTGTGGTTAGTGGAGCAGCTAATGCATCGTCTCCAACTCTTGGTTCGGCAGCCGTGGGAGAAAGTGCTTTATTGTCAAATAATGGTCTCTATGGATTATATTCGGGTGTTTCCAATGATGGAGATGTCTGGATGCAAGCGCAACGAAATGATGCAGGTACTTCGGTTTATAATATACTTTTAAACCCAAATGGCGGCAATGTCGGTATCGGCACGACGGCTCCGCAACATCAGTTTGTAGTGTCAAATGCCGGAGCGGCTGGAATAGAATTAGTAACAACAGGTGGAGCGTCAGGTGGCCCTTACATTCAATCTTATAACAGGGCGACATTTGCCTATTCCCCACTTGATTTCTACGCATCACAATACGATTTTGCTCAGGGCAATGTTGGCATCGGGACGACGGGACCGGTACAAAAACTTTCCGTTGCTGGAGAGGTTGCTGCTAATGAGGGGACATGGGGATCAGGTGGCTATTCGTTTATTCAGGATGGATCGCAGGATACCGGTATGTTCTCTCCGTCCGATGGTGTGATCGATTTTTATGACAATCAAGTTCATAGCATCAATATCAGTGCAGCGGGCAATGCGACGTTCTATGGTTCCCTGACTGCCGGGGGTGGACTGTGCCTTAGCGGTACCTGTAAAAGTTCTTGGCCGAGCGGAAGTGGTTATGCCTGGAACTGGTCCGGCCAAGGTGGCCAGCCGCCGTGGGTCTGGGGCGGATCGGACGGGACGAACATGTACGTCTACAATCCGAGCAACTTCAGCGTGAATTACGCGAACTATGCGGGGGCGATGACCGGTTCTTACACCGGTAACGGCGGCCAGCAGGGACCGAGCTACTTTGGCACGACTCGTGTTGGGTCTCTCATGATGAACACCGTGGTAAACGGAAATGGTGACTACAAGAACTGGCTCTTTATGGATTCTTACGGCGGCTCGGATGTTGGCGGTGCTACTGCCATCGGTTTAGATCGCATGTCGCCTCGTGCGTTCTTGCTGCAAAGCGATGCGACGAGGTCGTCTTGGAACAACAGTGCCGAATTACTGTCGACCTATAACTACAGCGGCTATGCACTCCCGCTCAGTGGTGGCACGGTAACGGGAGCTACAACGTTCAATGCCGGTCCGTATACGAACGACTGGTTCCGCGTAAATGGTAGCGGTGGAATTGTTTGGCAGAGCTATGGCGGCGGTTGGTACATGCAAGATACTACGTGGATCCGTTCGTATGGCAGTAAGCCAGTATACATGTCCAACGGCTTTGATTCAGGCGCCGCTTCGGGCGTGAACTGCGGCGGAGGACTTGGTAATGGCTATACCTTCGATGTTTGCGGAACGGCAAACGTCGCTTCGGATCTTACGGTTGCTGGCAATCTTTCTGTCAGTAACAAGATCACGGCGACGACCTTCGACCCGGTCTACACGATCGGCGGCACGAATTACGCGACGTATCTTCCGGGCATGACCGGCGTGAAAGAAGAGACGGCGGGAACACTGGACCTCCAGAGAAATTCCGATGGGAGTTACAGCTCTACGATCAATTTCGCGAGCGAACCCACGGGCGGCGACGTGTGGCTGTTTGCGAAGGCGACAGACATGCCAGGCGCGATGAGCCAGCTTGTGGTGAGCCTCACGCCGTCGTTCAGCGGCAATGTATGGTATGAGAAGAATGCGGCCTTGGGAACACTCACGATCCATGGGTCCGCGGCGGGCGAGGTCTCGTATAACCTGACTGCGCCGCGCTTCGACGCGTCGCAGTGGACCAATATCGGCGATCCTAATGCGAAAGGTCTTTTAGTAAAATAATAAGATGAGAAAATATCTTCCTTGGTTGGTGATCGCAGTTCTCGTGATCGTCATCGCGGCCGGTGCGGGCATAGTGGCATTGCATTTCGAAAAAAATCTCCGAAAACCTCTGACTGTGGGAGGAGGGGTGCCGGGCATGAAGGACGGCGCTCCGAAGATTCCGACGGGGCGCCAGACGTACAATGTTTCCCAGGCATCGGGTACGCTTCCGGTCATCAGCCAGGTTACGATAGATCCGGTTTTGATCGGGGTGGGAGGTATACAGAAATTCCTGGTGGTCACCCGGAATGATCCTAAAGATCCGGTGATCTCGATGGAGGCGAGGACCGTGACGGACCATGGCACGTCCACGGTTCTTTTGACACCGACCACGACCACCAGCACGATTCCGGGGGTACAGGCGTTCGCCGGTCAATGGAAGGTGCATGATACCCATACGGCGAAATATGAAACCTCTTTTTTCGCGAAAGACACAAAAGGAAACCAGAACTTAGTAACGCTTGGCTGGATGGATCCGACGTGCGATCCCAACGAAGATGAAGGCGGCGGCACCTACATCTTCAGTTCGTGCAGCCTGTCTCTGTCTGGAGATCAGGTTCAGGAGGGAAACATTTTGATAAACGGAAACGTTATCATGAATCCGCCTGCCACGTTGGTGTTCTCGCCTGGTTATCAGATCAATTTCGGCCCAGGGGCATCTCTTGCGATAGCCCACGGATCGTCCATCACGACGACAAACTCTACGGGAGCGCTTTTGCCTGTTACCCCGCCGCCGATATCGATCTATTTTGACGGTCTCGGTGCCTATGGCATGATCTATCCGCAGTCGCCGACAACCCAGGATTTCAAGGTACAGTTTTGCATAAACAATACTGGCGGCAATATCGCATGCGAAACGTCTCCTTGGGCGAGTCAGGAGGTTGTCAATACAGGTCAGTGGATCGACACCAGCAGCGGTGACGGTACATATTATGTCTCGCCGGGCACGTCGTCCCTGGGCACGGGCGGATGGTCGGGATGGGATTGGCCGGGAGGCAATGATCAGCTAAGTGCTAATGACTATTCGGCGACCATTGTTGCGACGCAACCGCTTCCGGCTGGTGAGGCGCTGACCAATCTTCAGCTCGCGATCGAGCTTGCGGAAAATAATAATGCCTATAACCAGGGTTACATCGGCTCGAACTATAATCTTTCGAATGAAACGTTGGGATGCAAGATATCCTATTCGCCGGTCGCCGGAGGACTCGGCACGGAGGTTTATTCGTATACGTATGACAACAGCTGCCCGGGAACGGGAAGCGCCGCCTCGACGCCGGATATATTCAGGGTCAGCATGCTGGGAAGCTTAGTATCACTGGGAAGCCTGCGGAGTGCAACGCTCAGTGCATCGGGGATCCCGGCGTCCATCACGCATGGCACATCCGCGAGCGGCGCGACGATCAATGTCACCAATAACGGTCCGATGGCATTCGTCTCAAATTCGCAGACATTCACGGCGAGCGGCGCCGGAACAGGGGACTGCTACACGGATACTGATGGTGATGGTTATGCCGATGCGCCGAACCATGCGGATTCCCAGTGGGATGGGGATGATGGCGATGTTCCCGCCTCGGTAAGCTGCCAGATTTCCGGAACGCTGAAAGCCAATGACATTCAATTGAGCCATTCCGGCTCGTTCGCGGAATCCACTCCGGCGTATATGGCGGCAAGCGACACGAAGACGACCACCTATCGAGCACCGTATACTACCGAGGTCGGCGCTGGATGCAATGGCGGTGGTACCTTAATGAATAACGTAAAAAACCCTTTCGCGTTCATTATTAATGCCATTGCTAAGGCCTATGCGGCCGGTACGGGCGACCTTCTCGCAATGGTGAGCGGCGGTTGCACGATTCATGCCTGGCCTGCGATAAACACCCAGACTAATAGCGCTTCGCTCGGGATCGCCGTGAACGGAAACTATACCTTTGCTCTCCCGACCATGACGGCGCCGAGCTCGCCGGGAACATATACCGAAAAATGGACCGTAACGGACGGAAATTCGAAGTCGCTCGGTAAGATAACGAACGGAAGCTATTCGAAGGCGATCACAGTGAATTAACGTTCGCTGTCACGAGGGAAAAGAAGTTTTTATATCCCGGACCGGATTGTTCATAAAAAAAGTCGACCCATCCCGCGTGAGCAGGGTGGGTCGATTAAAGTGGGCGGTGAATCCCGCCCGGGAGCTAAGTGTCCGGCATTACCAGCTGGGATCTCCGCCATTGGCGACGATCTGTTGCGGGTTATTGCCATTCACATCAGAAACGAAGATAGGGCTTGTGGTGTGGTTTGTCGTAACACCGAGCCACACAATGGATTTTCCATCCGGTGATGGTACGGGGCCTCCCGCATTATTGACCAGTAGCGTTTCCGTACTTACCGTTCCGGCGGAAGAGATCTTCCATATCTGGCACAAGGTATTGCCGATAGTGCACTCGTCGAAGAAGATCGTTCCATCGTCCTCAGAGAACGCACCGTCGCTGTTGTTCGTGCCCGGAATGTTCGTGACCTGCCGGGGGTTTGTTCCGTCGGCGTCCATCACCCACACTTCCGAATGTCCGGAAGCATCAATGCGGTTGTGGACGATATACTTGCCATCGTGCGACCAGCGCGGCTGTCCCAGGGCCACTCCTCCACTGTTCGGATTCTGATAAAGAGGTGTGGTGGTAAGGCCCGTGCCGTCCGCCTTGACCGTATAGATGCCCTGGTGGCCGTACGTTGCCGAGGAGAACCCGACGAAAACGATGGTTTTGCCGTCCGGTGACGGCGTCGGGAGCCCGGGGTTAACGATTGGATCCAGAGAGATGCTGCTTTGCAGTTTGGTGCCGGCCGCCGTACCGGAGGTCGTGAATATGTGGAACTCAGCTGCCGCAATGCTGTCCGTGGCGATGAGCGACTGATGGTCTGCGAACCACATAGGGTCATACACGCCGGAAGCGATCTGCGTAGGATTCGTTCCATTGCTCTCCACGACGTACGCGGCGTCGGCGGCTGAATTGTTGTAAGCCCCTACGTAGTAGAGGATGAGCGCAGCACCCGTGGACGTCACCGTGACGGCCGCCTGATAAGTCGCGGATCCTCCGCTGCCGGTAAGGGTGAGCGTGTAGGTCGTTGTCGTTGTCGGACTGACCTTGACGCTTCCGCCCGAGACCGGAGTCACGGAGCCGACGCTATTGTCGATGCTCGCCGAGGTGGCGTTCTCGGATGTCCATGACAAGGTCGTGGACGATCCGTCGGAAATGCTGGTCGGACTTGCCGAGAA
>CAZWWZ010000038.1:0-7817 GCA_964637795.1 uncultured Candidatus Saccharibacteria bacterium
TGTTTTGATGGTGCCTATGGTGTAACGGCAGCACTGGAGTTTGTGGCACTCCCGGTCCGGGTTCGAGTCCCGATAGGCACCCCAATTGTGAGTATCGTGCGCTTTTACAATACCCTGAAACGCTGGTTTCAGCGTAAACACTGGGTTTCTGGCGTTTAATACCGAGTTCTGAAGTATGAAATTCAAGAAAACACGCTTTTCGGCGGGTTCAGAACTTTTAAAGATGCTTTCAGCGCGTTTGCAAATATCAAGTAACCTGCTGGCCGTGAGGTGATATTCTTTATCAGCCGAGCTATGATCGTTCATCTGCTGCAAAATATCGGCTTGCTTTGATTTATATTCTTTCAATTTCTTGTCGTACATTTCGGCGGTAATACGCTCGTCGTATTTGTCATCGGTCATTTTACTTATGCGAGCTTCAAAGCGATCATATTCGGTTTTCAATGTTGCCATCGCGGGGTATCTTCGATATAAGCGACAAAATCGGCATTTCTGAACCTATCTGAAAAACGGTTATAGCTATAATGGAGTTTGGCGAGCTACCTCAACGATATTTTTTATCGAGCGATTCCCGGATATGACATGCTGCTATAAGCAGTTAAAAATATATAACTTACCATGTACAGAAAAGGAGTCTCGGCGCTTATCGTTAATGAAAATAATGAATTTCTTTTGGTTAACTTGGAATCTTTCGAAGAGAAGTATTTTGCGGTTCCCGGCGGCGGTATCGAACGCGGAGAAACTTTGGAGAATGCGGTATATCGGGAAATGCGCGAAGAGTTGAATATAGAGAAAAAACACTTACGACTAGTTGGCTGGAGCGAAGTTCCGGTAAGATTTAAATTTAGGGCGGTTAAGCTCACCCGTGGCGGAAAAGAATATGAAGGTTCGGAAAGATATTTTTTTGGATTCCGCTTTCTTGGCGTCGATGACGAAATAAAACTCCAAGAGGAGGAAGTAAGGACTTATAAATGGGTGCCCTTCGCGCAATTAAAAGATTATTTGCTTTTTGAAAATCAGCTGCAGGAAACCTCTGAAAAAATAGAGGAGATATTTTCGAGAGATCGTATGATGGATCAGCGCGAAATGCCGCCAACGATCCACTAATAGCTACGCACCCTACCAACAGGTTCTAGGATCCTCAATAGAGCCACTCTAAATATTTTTCGAGTGGCTATGTCCGCCATGGTTGTATGATTGCTGCGCTCATGGGGGTTGCACGAAACTTGCGAGTATATGGTTTCACTTCCCTCGGGTTTCTTTCCTCGCGGGCGATTTCATGACGCCGCTTTTCATGTGCTTGAACATCTCAATCTGCCCAAGGCGGCGCTCCGCTCCGGCTTTTGTGGCATAGCTCCCAAATGAGCGTCCGGTTTTTTCCGAAAGCACTACATATTTCCCCTTCATCTTTTTGATCATCAGCGTTGTCACTATTATAGCGCAGAGAGATCCAATAAAGAACTTCGTGCAAGATCTCTCGTGACCATGATGGTGCTTGAGTTGTGGAATTTGTGTCGATACTTCACATTTGCCTCCATGTGACCCATAATAGAGGCAGAGTTGCGGTTCAAAATAGATCCACTCAGAAAGGAGGGAGACGTGAAAATTCATCTTATGGTTGGTATCATGCTTGCCGTTGTTATGAGTTCACCGTTTGGACCAGGACAAACTCCGGCCAACAATAATGATCGCGGGCGTATGCAGGCGCAGTCTGCCTGCGAAAATAAGTTATTGCGCGATGCTGAAGCGAAGGAAGTTTTGAGCGGTGACAAGTATAAGACACTCCAGAGCGTTGCCATGGCTTTTGGACTTAACCGTGCCCCGCATCTTTACCTCTTTGAGGGAGGCGGCAATTCCTACTACATTGCCGGAAGTCTTTCTCTGGATGGCAGGGGGAAGATACTCATCTCCCGGAAGTTTGCGGATCTTATTGGGGATGGTCTGGCATTCAAGGGCGTCGTCGCGCATGAAACCGCTCATCTGGTCGTTGACGTGCATGGTGACACCGGTTGCGATCAATGGGTCATGCGCGATCCCAAGATCGAAGAAGCGGCAGACGCACTCGCAGCTGCCAAGGTCGGATTCGGCCCACTGAAAGCATTTCTCATGAGGGTCGAAAAGATGACCGGAACCTCAGGCGGCGAAACAGAATCGCGTCTTCAGGCACTCGAAAAACTTGAAGCGCAAAAAAATGGGCAGCGATGATTATCGCTGCCCTCTTCTTGGCGGGGACGGTGCTTCCAATACTTTATGGGGATTGTTATCATTAGAAATACTATAGTGGTATGCCTTTATTAATCCGACTGCCCTTTTTGAAATAAATGCCGTTATTATCGCGTTCTTCAAAATTTCGTTTTCGTGCTATCGCGGATATTATTTTCCGCAATGTCTTTCTTCTTATAAATGGAATCATTTTCGTTGTCGCGATCCTTCTTATGGTATTCGGTGATGTTCAGGAAGGAATTTTTCTCGGGCTTATTACGGTATTGAATATTATCCTGGGATGTTTTCAGGAGATCAGCGCATGGCTTGCCCTTCAAAGGTTGCAATTGCTCACAGTCCCCAGGGTGACGCGGATAAATAAGGATAACGGCGAATCGACCATTCTCGTAGAGGATATTAAAGAGAAGGACAAGATCAAGCTTGGCATAGGAGACCAAGTACCCTGCGACGGCGTTTTGATATCATCACACGGTCTTGAAGTAAATGAAGGACTGATCACGGGCGAATCGACCGATTTTCTGAAAAAGCCCGGCGACAGGATATTCGCCGGCAGTATCGTGACGTCCGGTTCAGCCACTTTGGAAGTCGAAAAGATATTCGCCGACAGCAGGATCGCGCTCATGACGAAGAGCATCAAGAAATATTCTTTGGCTCAGAGCCCGATCCAGCGTTCAATAAGCACCGTGGTTAAATATACCGGCTACGCACTCCTTTTCATCATCCTTTTTGTCATTGGGCGGGGATTTCTCGTTCATGAGTCCACGATAAATATCATTCAGACCATAGGGGCCTTGACGAGCATTCTTCTGCCACAGGGAATGGTGCTGATCGTTACGTTGCTTTTTTCGTATGGCGCCGTTCATCTTTATCACCGGCACGTGTTACTTCAGGAGATCAACGCCATCGAGAAGCTTGGCAGGATCCAAAATCTTTGCATGGATAAAACCGGAACGCTCACCGACAATAATCTTGTGGTTGAGCACTTTTATAGAGCGCCGGGAGTGGATGAAAAATATGCAAACGGGTCCATCGCTGCATATATTGAATATTCTGGAGATTTTTCTTTAACCATAGAAGCCATCAAAAAGAAGTTCGTGGACGAGTATCCGGGCACCATTTTGGGTTCCCAAAGCTTCTCTTCGTCGCGTCGATTTGGGGCTGTCCATATAAAAGATGATTCAGGGGAACGCGTTATTCTGGCGGGTGCGCCGGACGTATTCTTGCCGTATTTTAAAACCACGGAAGATAAGGAATGGATACAAAATTATATAGACACCGAAGCCAAGATCGGCAAACGGCTTATCTGTTTCGCCGAGTCGGATTCTGAAGCGATGCCCAGTGATCTTTCCGGCGTCAGGCTCTTGGCCTTATCCGTTTTTGTGCTGAACAATAATCTTCGTGAAGGGGTTCGGGAGGCGATACGGTTTTTTCAGGAGCGGGGTGTGACGATCAGGGTTATTTCTGGCGATAATCCCGAAACCGTCCGTGCCGTCGCCATGGAAGCTGGCGTAAAGAATTCTGACGCCATCGTAACGGGGTCCGAGATCGAAGCGTGGACCAGTGCGGATTTTTTCAAGAAGATCCATGACTACAACATTTTTGCAAGAATAAAGCCCGAACAAAAAGAAAAAATAATCGAGGCGTTGAAGAAGGACGGTTTCACGGCAATGATAGGTGACGGAGCGAACGATGCCCTCGCTATCAAGAAGGCCGATCTCGGGATAGCGATGTTCGATGGGGCGAGAGCGACCCGACAGGTTGCCTCGGTGGTGCTCGTAAAAAATAGTTTTTCCGATCTGCCGAACGGCGTAAAGCTCGCCGACAGTATCATTCAGAGCATAAAAATATGTGCCAGTATTTTTTTCAATCAGGTGTTTCTCGGCCTCCTCTTCTTTATCATTCTCACGGCGGCCGGCTATTCGTTCCCTTTTACATCGCTCAATTTTACGTTTACGAGTTATTTCGCCATAGGCCTACCGGGATCCCTTGTCTTCTATTGGATAGTTCGACCTGTGCGCGCCGATATTGCGAGAGATCAGAAGTCCTTTTTCAAACAAGTATTTCCGCTTGCCTTCGTCTCGGCCATCCCGCAGGCGCTCGTTGTCACGGCGGCTTTTTATGAAAGTTTGGAACATGCCGGCCAGCACGGACCGACAAGCTTGGTCCTTGTCGTGATGATGATCGTCGGTTTTATATTCTTTGCGTTCACGCCGAGCGTATATAGTGGACCGATAACGAAAATGCAGATAAAACAAATATCCGCATTGGCGATAGCAGAGATCATCGCCGTCGCTATCTTGATCAGGATCCCGATCGTGGAGACTTTTTACAATCTTGCAAACTCGCCGCTGCACGGCATCATAGAGCTCGCGCCACTTATTGCGTTATATGCGTTCGTCCAATATGGATTAGTTCGATGGTTTTTTTTGATGAAGCCTCCGGCTTTGATAGGGCCTTCCAGGATTCAAACGGATATTTGACATCACGAACCATGGCCGTACTATATATCTTATAAGGTAAGGAAAAATTAAGGATAAAAACAACCACTATGTTCTCGCAAATACCGTTCGAGCAAAAAAATATCAAGAAGGAGGACGTGATCAAGGAAATACTTCGCGTGGCGATTGCTGCCGAGTTTGATGCGATCAGCCTTTATGAACAATTGGCGGCAGTGAGCGACCGGGAGGATATAAAGAAAGTCTTTCAAGACATCGCGAGCGAAGAAAAAACGCACGTGGGAGAATTTCAAACGCTCCTCCTGAGGGAGGACAAGGAGC
Source organism: uncultured Candidatus Saccharibacteria bacterium (assembly GCA_964637795.1). Taxonomy (GTDB): domain Bacteria; phylum Patescibacteriota; class Minisyncoccia; order UBA6257; family 2-01-FULL-56-20; genus CAJAQL01. Next base: position 5,001 of record CAZWWZ010000038.1, read on the forward strand.
AGACTACGAAATTGGAGGGCGGCAAAAAAGAAGTGGACGAATTGTTGCGTTAAGGAGAAGAGTTTGGGTTGATTTTCGAAAGAAAGATGTATTTGCCGTGATTGTACGATCGAACCGCCCATGGTTATCGCGCAAAGACACTGCCCGACCCCTCTTTTTTCTCTCGCGAAAAATCGCAATGATCAAAAGAATCCGTATTTGAGCGCAAAAAAGTTCAGGACACCATGGCTCAATGCGATCAGAAACAGATTGGGATATTTTTCGTACATCCACGCAAATCCTAAACCGGCGAGGAATGTCAGTGGCAAGATCAAAAAAGGCGGATTGTATAAAATATGAAGCATCATAAAGAGAAGCGCGTTTATGATGATCACCACCGTAATCGAAGCATAGAGCCGATGTAATTCGCGCATGAGAAATCCTCGATACAGGAATTCCTGTACTGCGCCGATCGGAAGCGACCATGCAAAAAATAAAACATAGGGATTCGCGGCGCTGGCTGGCAGGCCGAGCATTTTCATGGTTCCCGCAAGTACGATGATGCCAAGTGCCGTAAAAGCGGCGTACGGCAGGAGAGCGACTCCCAGATTATCGAGTCGCATATTCAATGCCGCAAGCATCCAGTGCTCCCCGTACATCACCGCGCACACAAGAAGCGTAGCGGCGGCCAATACCACGAGGTAATAGCTCCGCGGGACGAGATTAAAATACAGCAGCAAGACCGGAACAACGAAGATGAAAATGATCTTTAACCACGTCCAATTTTGTTGTTTACCCATTTCATTATTCTAATCCGCGGGTCGGTGATAAACAACGTGATGAATACTCTTTCTTTTTTTACATACATTTGAAAATATCGGTTTCTGATATACTGAATGAAATTGAATAGCTCAATCCATGTTCGACCTCATTTTATATGCGGGCAGTTGCTACGCGATCATCGGCACCGCGGGATACGTTATCGGCCATCCGGCCGTCGCAAGACGGTATGAAACTGCATTCCGAAGAAGCCATTCGCAGGAACCGGCGAGCCGTCAGGGGGTCGTCGCCCGTCAATTTGCGCACGCCATTCAAACAGTAAATTTTCTCTTGTGCGCCATTGCCGGATCGCGAGCCAAAGAATACCAATATCCGCCCTCAATATCGGAATTGTATGCGGAGGCAACGCGGCGCGCTTTCGATATGCGCAACCATTTTTTCATTACGACCGGCTCGCCGCACTCCCGCGCCTATTACCCGAGGAATTTCGCGTGGTTCTATCCCACGCTGCTCGACGCGGCGACGATCTGTGATCCCGAGGATATGGCGAACCGCGTCGCGCTTCTTGAGCAAAGCCTGAAGACCGTCATCATAAGCGCCCGCAACGCACCTTACACAACGACACTTGTGGCGTTCTCGCAAAAACATTTCGCCGCCGTCAACTATGTGACACCGCCATCCGATTCCCTGCTGGGTGTTCTCTGTGGCATTGAACAACTGCTTGGACGGGCTACGCCGTCATCTCCTCCGGTAAGAGCAGCTGTTCTTGCCGGAACCGCATTGCTCGGTGAGCATCATGCCGATCTTGCGACGCAGGCGCGGTATCTCCTCGGTCAGCTTTCTCCGGCGACATTCGAAACCGCCTCGGGAACGGTGACTTGCCCCTTGTTCGATATCCAAAAGAACAAATCGACGGCGACCGATACGCGGCGGGAGCGCATGCGATTCGTCGTGAACGCGAATATCTGGAGTACGCTCAGAAAAGCGGTCAGTCTCGGCATTATAGGATCGGAAGAAGTTGCCGATTGCATCGGTTGCGATCTTTTTTCCTATAAGGAAAAGATACTTGATCTTTTTGGCAGTGAGGGATTTATCCGAAACTCTGTCGACCCCAACTATCCTGCCGAAGGAATACGTGCCATCACCCTCGACTTTGCACATATAAACCGAGGTTTCTGGGACTTTTCGTCAGCACGGGAGGCTGCACTTTTTAAGAATACCGTTGCCATGATCACGGGAAGCGACGAGTTTGCGGATACTTCCGGAGGATGTTTTTTTGTCTCGGCAGAAAATGCCCGAACCGGACTCATCCATTGGATGACCGTGCCAAGCTATCATGGGCGGACGGTCTGGCCAGCCTTGAATGTTGAGTTTGCGGATCGATTACTCGATCTTGCGGACGCGACGAACGATGCCGAGTGCTTTGCCCGGGCAGCAACGACGCTTCAGCAGATAAAACGATATGTCGCCTCTGCGAACGGTTATCCCGAACTCTTGGACCCGCACGGCAAGCCCTACCGCACATGGATGTATCGGAGCGCGGTTGCGGATTCATGGTTTCCCCGTTTCGCTTCGGTCTGGTACAAGGCATTCGGCGAGAGATTGGCATAGAGCCATATCCCTTCATTTTACAGAGGCCATTTCTTCAAAACGGATTTTGACATTTTTGATCCAGACACCCCATTTTTTTATTATCAAACGATCGAGAAGACCGCTGCCATCACGCCGTTAGGTTACGACCGATCTTTTATTTTTTGGGAAAGTGGTGAGTGTGAATGTTGCAATGACACAGGGCGCGAGCAATGCCAGCTTCCCTATGCCGATAAATGAAATCGCGGAGGTCGTTCATAAGGTTCTTTGCCAAGGATCATCACGGGAATTTGCATATCGGCTCCCTTGTCCCAGCCTCAAAACCCATTTCAAAAATAGGTCCTAAGGGAAGATGAACCTTATTTCTCCTGTTCTGCGTAGTAGTTAAAGTGAGCAATCGTCACAACAGCACATTAACAATCCATCATATCGGAGGGAACATTGAAGTATCTACGAATGGGGTTATCG